>CAZFZT010000152.1:0-1681 GCA_964523675.1 uncultured Isosphaeraceae bacterium | reverse complement strand
CCACAAGCCGGAGATCGACACCGGCCGCCCCACCCCACACAGCCCGCCGAGCGCGGTCTTTCATGCAGCGCAAGGTAGTGAAACCTAACGTATCGACTCGCAACGTAATGCAGAGCACTGCGGCAAGGGTGAAAGCCTTCGCCGGATGGTTCTGCCATCCAGTGCGACGCGCGGCGCTGCACTGCACAGCACTGCACGGAAGCGCTGTGCGGCGCATAGCATTGAAACGCGCCAATCGGCTTCCATGAGGCTGATTGGCGAGTCGCAAGGCTCACCGAAATGCGCCGAACTGCAGCGTAAAGCTGGGCGGTGAAGCGCACTGCAAGGCACCGCAACGTCACGCATTGAAACGCGGCCAGCGCCTTGATTCAGGGCTCTGGCCGAGTCGCAAGGCTCAACTGCACGGAAACACATGAACCGCACTCGCCCCTGCAAAACAGTGGCGTTTCATTTAAGGAGCCGCCATGGCAATCCAGCAAGCACGAATCATCGTCACCGGCATTTCCCCGCTGTTGCAGAACAACCCGCAAACGGTCGATCCATTCAACCACTACGCGAAAGCGAAGAAGGCGATCACCAACAAGCGCACCGCAAAGACCGACGACGATCTTCTGGAACTTGGCAATCTCGAAACGGAATCGAAGCTGTATTTCGATGACGAGATCGGCGTTTATATCCCGGCGACGTGGATCACCGAAGCGATCATCTGCACCGGGTTCAGCGTGGCGAAGATCGGGCGCGCAAAGATGCGCGGCGGACTGTTCGCAACCGAGCCGAAGATCAAGCTGAAGTATCGCAGCATGAACAAGGTCAAGACGATCACAGACGTTGTCATGAACCCCGAGTTCCGCCATCGGATGCTTTTGAAGCAAGGTCAGGTTCGCGTGCCGAAGGATGCGCCGATCTTCCACGACTGGAGCTTCGAGACGGCGGTCGAGTTTGACGACACGGTAGTGGATATGGGCTCGCTGCGCCGGATCGTTGAACGCTCCGCGAAGTACGGCGGATTCGGAGACTTCCGGCCCACCTTCGGCCGCGCCAATGCGGAGGTGCTTGATGTCTAAGGAACTGCTTACCGCGCTGCGCGAGCGCGGATTGCTGGATTACGGCAGCGTCATCAAGGGCGAAGACGTGCGCGACATCCTCGGCATTGAATACCCCGAGGTCGGCACGAAAAAAGACTTCGATGAAGTGGCGCTGGCCGAGCTTGGCGCGGTCGATTACGTGCGCAACATCCTGCTAGGCGAAGGCAAGTTCATCGCCTCGCACCAGGGCGATTACAGAATCCTGCTGCCGTCCGAGAACAAGCGGCAGGTTGATGC
This sequence comes from uncultured Isosphaeraceae bacterium, assembly GCA_964523675.1. Classification (GTDB taxonomy): domain Bacteria; phylum Planctomycetota; class Phycisphaerae; order Phycisphaerales; family SM1A02; genus CAZFZT01. The sequence continues at coordinate 359 of CAZFZT010000152.1, read as the reverse complement.
CTACATGATCCAAGCGGATCGCAAGCTCCGGCGTGCCCACAAGCTGAGTCGCAACACGCCGAGCACGGAGAGTTATTCGCCCTCTGCGAATAACGACGTTCGCGTTGCGATGAAGATTGGCGGCACGAGACACCGGAGCAACAAGATTCATCGCCAACCTGGTGCGGCCGCTTAACGATCAACGGGGCGAAGCCGGCCACCCTCTCCCGTCCGATCTACAGGTCGACCGAGCCCCACCCAATACCGAGGAAAAGCATGTACTTCAAGAACCTTCACCCCTACCGCCTCTCGACCGAATGGCCCGTCACCGCCGAGGCGCTGCACGAGCAGCTTGCAACGAAGCCCTTCCGCCCCTGCGG
>CAZFZT010000151.1:0-1758 GCA_964523675.1 uncultured Isosphaeraceae bacterium | reverse complement strand
TAACAGGATGTTGATTTAATAGGTTTTCCAGCATCCATGCGGGTTGTGAGGCTGATATAATTACATCTGCATTAAGAAACTGATTATTCTCATGCGCGGCATCGACCATAAACAGAACGCCCTGTTCAGCTACGTCAATATCGAAGACCGCATTGACCGGGATCATCCGTTGCGCCGGATCAAAACGCTGGCCGATATGGTTCTGCGCACGATGTCGCCGCAATTCGATGCGTTGTATGCCGATGGTGGCCGCCCGTCGATTGCACCGGAACGCTTGTTGCGGGCGTCGCTGTTGCAATGTCTGTTTTCGATTCGCTCGGAGCGTGCGCTGGTCGAGCATATCGATTTCAACATGATGTTCCGGTGGTTCGTCGGCATGACGCTGGACGAGCCGGTCTGGGATCACTCGACGTTCAGCGCCAATCGCGAGCGGCTCCTCAAGGAGAGCGTGATGCGCGAGTTCTTCGGTGGCGTGGTGGCGATCGCCGAATGGGCCGAGCTGGTGTCGGACGAGCATTTCAGTGTCGACGGCTCGCTGTTGCGGGCGTGGGCCTCGCACAAGAGCATGATGGCCCGGGACGGCTCCGACGAGCCGCCCGGACCGGATCAGGGACGCAACCCCGAGGTGGACTTTCGCGGCAAGAAGCGCTCGAACAAGACGCACGTCTCGCGCACCGACCCGCAGGCCTTGCTCGCCAGCAAGGGCGGCGGCGTGGCGTACCTGAGCTACACCACGCATGCGTTGGCCGAGAATCGTCACGGTCTGATCGTCGATGTCCACACTACGACCGCCACCGGAACCGCTGAGCGTGAGGCGGCGTTGGTGATGGCCAGGCGCAGCATCAAGCCCGGCAATTCGGCGCACAAGCCGACGCTGGCGGCCGACCGGGGGTACGACACCGCCGAGTTCATCGCCGCGCTCGAGCCGCTGGGCATTGCCCCGCATGTCGCGGCCAAGGTCAAGGGCAGCGCCGTGCCCAATGAGGTGAAGTCGTCCCCCGGTTACGCGGTCAGCCTGCGCCGACGCAAGATGATCGAAGAGGCCTTTGGCTGGGCGAAGGATATCGGCACGCTGCGCCATGCGATGGCGCGTGGGCTGGATCGAATCCGTGCGCATGCGTTGCTCAATTTCTCGGCTTATAACCTGACGAGATTGGGCAATCTGCTGGCGCCGTAATTCGCGGGCGCCCTGGCGCCCTGCGGATGGGAAACGTTGTAGTCGAAAAACCATGTCTTTGCGGCGACAGGAGCGCTGCTGATTTGCGGTAGCACAATCGACGGAAAAGTCAGCTTGAATCGGCATGATCACGGGGAAAGCGGGCGATTTTCAAAGTCGATTTTTCCCCGGGGACTGGAAACCGAAGGTGAACCCGAGATTTTCAACACCCTGTTAAGTACGTCCAGGAACTGCGGCGCGTAGCGGCGCAACGTGGCGTAGCTTTCACCGATGCGATGCAGAAAGTCGAAGCTCTCCGGCTGCGCGAGCTTTTGCGCCTCCGTGACGCTGGCGGCGAAGGTATCCCACGGCATTACGGCCTCGATGGCGGCGAACGGATCGCCGCCGCTCTGTTTGGCTTCCAGCAAGGCTTGGCCGATGCGGCCATACATCCGCACCTTGTCATTGATCGCCTTGCCGGAAGCCTGAAACTGCTGCTGATGCTTGTTCTTGGCGGCGTTGAATAGTTTGCCAATGATGCGGTCGTGCAGGTCGATGATTTCGTCGGTGACGGTGGCCATGCCTTCGATGGCCAGCGAAAC
>CAZFZT010000150.1:0-2200 GCA_964523675.1 uncultured Isosphaeraceae bacterium | reverse complement strand
TTGGGCGAGTTGAGAGAGTGGAACGTTGCGCGTTTGTGTGGTCTGGAGATTCTGACACGACGCGCTCTTGTGCGATTTCATCGGAATCCCGTGACATCGACGCGTGTCTGTCAGGCAGATTGCCGATAATGCGATGGAGGAAGCGAGGCCAACTGGCGGCCGAAGCCCGCCTCAGGATCCTGCTCATGTTGAATCATCGAATACATCGGGGCGAAGGGGGAACAACGGTTCGCGTGAGAGGCAAACGTGCGGCCGTCGCAAGCGGGGTCCTCGCGCTGCTCGTGGGCAAGGCAACGGCGCGCGGGCGCTCGGCTGCGCGGCTTCTGGCCGTGCTGTGCGTGGCGGCTCTCGTGTGTCACGGTCTGGGCGGCTGTGTGCAGGCAGAGAAAGCGCGCTACATGCGGCATCTCACGACGATAGTTGAACCCAGTCGCGACATTCCCGATGATGTTGTCGTCACCTTCGATATCGATCGCAAGCGCGTCGCAGGAGCGGTCGCAGCCAACGTTGTGGATTAGCGATCCTGCGCGAGGCGTCGGAGTGGTTGGGCGTCCGAAAGAGGGAAGCGCGGTGTGCGTAAGCGCTGAGCGCGCGACGCCGAATGCTGCCGGTTACTTCTTCTTGCTCTTCTTTTCCGGCTTCTTGAAGTAGCCGCCCGCGAACTTCTTCTGGAACTTCTCGACGCGTCCTGCAGTGTCAACGAACGCGCTCTTTCCGGTGAAGAACGGGTGCGAGCCGGACCAGATCTCAACGGACATCTCCGGCACGGTCGCGCCGACGGTCATCACATGCTCGCCGCGGTACATGACCTTGCAGTTGGGATAGTACTTTGGATGAATGTCGTTCTTCATGGTCTGGCTCAAAGCGATGAGAGGTACACGAGGCGAGAATCGGAAGCGTGGTCGCCCCCGGCGAGCGGTCACCCTCGCGACGGATGTGTCCGGCACGGTCGGAGCGGCCAGGCGCCAAGCCCCGTAGTGTACGCATCCGCCGGCCAAATGCAACCCCCGAATTGACCGGCAGGAAATTGCCGATATCCTACTCCTCCCTCGCCAGTCGCGAGAAAAAACGATCCCCGATAGCTCAATGGTAGAGCGAGCGGCTGTTAACCGCTAGGTTCCAGGTTCGAGCCCTGGTCGGGGAGTTGCCGGCCTCCGTCAAAGCAGACGGGGGCCGTGTCGTTTACTGCCCGACCCGCGCCGATCTGCCCCGTTTCGACGCCGTGGCGAAGGATCGGCGCTCTCGGCTTTGGACCGAGAGTCGTGGCCGCCGATCGATACGACCCCTTCGCGACCCGAAGTCGCCCAAACTCTCACGCTCTCTGACTCTCGGTTTACAGGATTCCGGGATCGGGGGCCGGACCGGAACGGGCTTCGCGACCTCCGTGCGGCGACCGGCATCACTATTCACCGTCATCATTTTCAGGCGACGTTGCGACGAGGTCGACTCGCCATTGCGCACCATTGTCTGTCAACTCAAGCAACGCCGCCTCCTCCGAGCCTCGGACCCAGTTCTGCACTCGTAGAATGCATCCCGGTAGGTCGTCCCGTACCTGATAGACCCAGAAGCGCATGACATCCCATCCCAGCTCGATCAAACGTCGGTTTCGGATCTGGTCACGGCGTGCCAGCTCTCCATTCCAAGCCCGGTGGTATCGCTCTCCGTCGACCTCAATGTCAAGGCGACGGCCTCCAACCACCACGGCCAGATCGAGGTCGTACTTTTCAACCGAGTATTGAGGGATGCATTTGATGCCTGCTTTGTAGAGAGCGGCGTAAAGGTGCCGCTCCCAGTCAGAAACGCGTTCTGGGTGCGCAACAGAGGGATACTCCGGCCCGAGATCGTCTAACTCTGGAATCCCACCCAATCGAGAGTGCACTGACTCCTCGACGTACCGTGCGAATGCAGAGAGGTGCTTAACGCCGCACGTTGCACATGCCTGATGATCACCCACTACGACGAGCGCCGCCCGAGCTCGAGTGATCGCAACATTGAAGGTGTTCGGGTTGCCGCTTAAGAAGCCCTCAGCTGTTCGAGGTGTATTACGGGACACAACTGGCGAAAACACCATGACGTCTCGTTCATCTCCTTGGAAGCGATAGACGGTTTCGATCAGAAGATCTGACCGTCCAATGGCCTTCAGCAGCCGATCATTCTGATTCACGAGGTCACGTATTAGGTTCGCCTGTGCACGGAATGG
>CAZFZT010000149.1:0-2306 GCA_964523675.1 uncultured Isosphaeraceae bacterium | reverse complement strand
GCGCAGATCACGACCGGCGCGTGATGGTCATCTTCGACTTCATCATGCTCGCTCCATTCTTCACCCTCCTCAGCGCCATCGCAGTGAACTGCGGTGCGCAGCGGAACGATCGCTTCATCAGTTGCATCAAGCGGCTCGGCTGCGCACGGTGCAGGGGATTCGTCATCGGATTGGCGGGCCATCACCCGGGACGGGCCGAGCATCAGGCCGGCAAAGACCGCCAGCACGCCGCCGCCGAGGAGCCACAGCCGCCTCGGGCCGTTCGCCAGGCGCGAGAGCATGGAGTCGGGCCAGGGCGATGGCGATGCATTTTCGTTCTCGATCATGCTGATGGCCCGCGCATCGATCCATGCGGTCAGGCCGAGGTCTTCTGACGACGCAAGCACGACCGGAACATCCCCGGCCGGCACGAGATTCAACTGCACCGCGGCAAGGCGGCGGACCAGCGCTTCATCCGGGTCTTCAAGATCAGCCAGAAAGCGCGCGTGCAAGCGCAACCGCTCCTGGCTCAGCCGCTCGCTCTCGCGCAATGCGTGGAGCTTGCTGCGCAGCTCGTGCAGGTCTCGATGAGCCGGAATCAACACGCCGGCCACACACAGCGCAAGCCCCGCAAGAATGAACAACCAACCCGGATCGATATCAAACAGCGGCCGCCGCTCGGCAGGCGTTTCATCAGCGCACGCAGAAGTTGTCCCGCCGTCAAAGCGCATCGCAACCCTATCGGCTTGGACCCGCAGAAATGATGAAAGAGGCGAACGATCCGAGGGATCAAATGGCAGTACCTGCAGTTTCTACTGCGCAGGCACAATCACGCCGCGACATTCGCCGAAGCCGATGCGGACCTTGCCTGGCTTTTCGCAGTACGCGCGCATGATGATTTCATCACCGTCCTGGAGAAACCTGCGCTGGGTGCCGTCTGGGAGTTCGATCGGGTTCTGGCCGCGCCATGTGCGTTCGAGCAGACAGCCGCGCGAGTCTTCTGACGTGCCGGAGATGGTGCCGCTGGCGAGCAGATCGCCTGGCTGAAGGTTGCAGCCGGTCGAGGTGTGATGTGCGAGCATCTGGCCGATGGTCCAGTACATGTCTGCGAACGAGCCGCGGCTGATGAGCATCGGGGCAGTGCCGCTTGCGCGCATCTGCTCGGAGGCGATGTACACCTCGACGGTCATGTCAATGCCAAGATGCTTTGATGCTTCATCATTGGGCGCGAGATATTCAAGCGTCGGCGGATCACCTTCGCCGCGCGGCGGGCCTGAGATGCGAAACGGCGCCAGCGCATTGAGCGTAACGATCCACGGGCTGATCGTCGTTGCGAAGTTCTTGGCGTTGAACGGCCCCAGCGGCTGGTACTCCCACTTCTGAACGTCGCGCGCGGACCAGTCATTGACAATCACCATGCCGAAGATGTGATCGGCGGCTTCGTTCATCGTGATGCGATGCGACATGTCGTTGCCGGGGCCGACGAAGAAACCCATCTCCATTTCATAATCAAGAAGCCGGCAAGGGCCGAACGTTGGAAGCTCAGCATCGTCTGCTTTGGTCTGCCCCATCGGACGCACCACCGCCGAGCCACTGGTGACGATGGAACTCGCCCGGCCGTGATAGCCCACCGGCAGGTGCTTCCAATTCGGCATGAGCGGATTGTCGGGGCGGAACATGGAGCCGACGTTGGTGGCGTGATGGAGTGAGGCGTAGAAGTCGGTGTAGTCGCCGATGATGCAGGGCAGTTCCATGCGGACGCTCTTCATCGGGATGAGCGTGCGGCTGCGCGCTGCTGCGTTGTCGCGCAACTTCGGATTGTCCTTGCGCAGAAGATCGCTCACAGCCCGGCGAAGCGCAGTCCATGCCTCGCGCCCGGCTGCCATGAACTCGTTGAGGGCGCCCAATGTGAGGTCGCTCGCAATCGATTCAGGCAGATCGAGCAGGCCCTCTTCGATGGTTTGGGGGAGGTCGAGGATGTGCTCGCCGATGGCGATGCCGATGCGGGGGTCATCCGGATCTTCCTCGCTGCGCTCGTCAGACCCGGCTTCTGGGCGTGAAAAGACGCCCAGCGGGAGGTTCTGGATCGGGAAATCGCACCCGGCGGGGACTTCGACCCATGATTGGAGCGCGGGATCGTGGGTTGTATCAGTAAATGCCATGGCCGCATCGTAACGGATGGTTCTTCACAAGCCGGGGCAAAGCGCAGGGCCTGCGCCAGCAGGCCCCAAGCGACGCCCCGGGTCGGGGTGAAATCTACCGCATCCCGCTCCCAATGAGATGGTGACGCCCAAATAGTTTTGAACGATTCACCCCCTTCAAAGGAG
>CAZFZT010000148.1:0-2509 GCA_964523675.1 uncultured Isosphaeraceae bacterium | reverse complement strand
GCCCATCAGCCCCCCCATCAGCCCCCCCATCAGCCCCCCCATCAGCCCCCCCATCAGCCCCCCCATGAGCCCCCCCATGAGCCCCCTCATCAGCCCCCCCGCCCAGCGCACCGCCAGCCCGACCATCCGGCGCGATCATCCAGTCAACATGCGATGAACCGTCCGGGGCCTCATGCAGCAGTTGCACGGCAGGACACGGCAACCGCTCAAAGTTCGGCAGCGGCGCAGCCATGTCGCCATCATATCAAATCTGGCAAATGTCGCTGCGACGAGAATTTTCTGCCCTCCTCACTTGCCATCGATCGAGTTTGGAGTACCCTATCAGAAGCCGAACTATACCAATGGGATTGACGCAGATAGACATCAACCTGATGGAGGCGTGGCAGCGGATCGGCGCGAAGTGTCGGAGCGACCGGATGGAGGCGCTTCGCCGGGCGCGGAGGCGGTTACGGCCGACGTTTTCCAGCCCGCCGCGCGCGTGGTGCCTGTGCATCAGGGCGGCCGATCGGCGGATCGGCTTACACAATGGAGTCTTCGACTTCCCGTTGTGGCACGAACAGGAGGAAGATGATCCCCGGCCGGAGGAGGCGTTCATTGCTGAGGGCGAGACGTGGGCATCGGCGCTCGATCGGGGCGTGCGACATCAGATCACGCTCACCGGCACGGTGATTCGCGAGCTGACCAAGCCGGTGACGATCTGCTGGCCGGGCAAGCCGTTGAGCGAGGTTGCGGAGATTCTCGGCCGGCACAAGCGGTCGCTGATGTACTGGATTGATCGAAGCGACGCCTATCCCTACAGCATGCCTGTGGCGAAGAAGTCATTGGCGAGCGGCCGCTCGCCGGCGCTCAAGCGCAAAGACGCGCCGCCGCTCGTCAGGGGCGTGCTCAAACTCTGGGGGTATCACTACGCGGCGATTCACGGCAAGCGCGGCATGCCGATACCGATTGTGTACACGCCATCGCCGATTGATCCGAATCATGATGCGGGGCGGCCGCCCAACGGTGTGTGGGGGTCGATCTGGCAATGGCTGTACAAACGGCTGCCGGAGTCGTATGAGCAGCGGTTTGAGCGCGAGATGGATTGGAAGACGTACCGCGGCAAGCCGGTGCAGCGCGGCTGGCGGTGGATCTGTCCCGGTCGAGCTGGCGCGGATGGCACGTTTCTGGGTTGCGGCAGGCGCTGTCGCAATCTCTACGCGCCCATGCCGATCATGACGCTGGGGCTGGCATCGGGCGCGCGGCTGGCGCTGGACATGCCCGATGGCTGCGGCCTTGCGGGGCAGTGGCATCCTGGCGAGCACGATCCGGCAGTGGGAGAAGGCAATCGTTCGTTTGCGTGCAAGGTCTGTTGGAAGATGCGCAACACGTCGCTCGCCAGCGACATCGGCTGGAACGAGTTCGTCTCGTATCTGAGTGGAGGTCTGCTGTACGGAAAGGAGGTGCCGCGCCCCATGGAGGAAGCGCCGGCGGTTCGGCGACAGCGCTTCGCGCGTCATCCGAGAAAGTCGCCAAAGAATGAACGGGTTTTGAATGAGTTGCTCGCAGGATTCACGATCAAGGAAATCGCAGCCAGGTTGGACATGAACTACATGGCGGCATGGCGTCACGTCTTTCGCGCGCGGCGCGAGCACGGCGTGAACACGAATGAGGAACTGATTTCGAAATTGCGCGCGGAACGCAACGTGTCGCCGCCCCTGACGCAGAAGAAATGCGGATGATGCCGCACTGTGATGGTGGGCGTCCCATCCGCACCTTCCTGTCGTCAGGTGCGGCTTCGTTTGCGCGCTTTTGTGGCGGGTCGGCGTCCCATCCGCACCTTCCTGTCGTCAGGTGCGGCTTCGTGTGCTTTGTTTGATGTATTCATCCACTGTGGCGCGCGTTGGGGGCTCATCGCGATCGAAACGCCAGACCCATGCCCCTTCATGGGTGGAGTGTCGCCCGATGTAATCGAACGCTTCACCCGCGTGACCGCCACCTCTGACCCGGATGATGGCGGCGCCTCTTGCCCAGAGCTTTCCGGAAGGATGTCGCAACTTGTATGAGGCGTACTGCTTGGGTTTGCCGAGCTCCGCTTGAGCATCCGATTCAACCGACTGGTACAGAACATGAAGATGCGTGCAGCCACAGGCGACGATGAAGACCTTGCAGTTCATCTGGAGGAGTTTGAGGACGAACGCGCTTCCGACGATGGGATACTCCGGCGGCGCAAGGAACTTCGGCGCGCCGTTGACGAGATTCTGCATGTATTGGCGCAGCTTCTCATGTTCGCTCAGCGGCGGCGGATTCTTGTAATCGCCCGACGAGTGAATGCGATGGTGGCGCGAGCGGAAGCCACGCTCATCGCCGTGCAGCCACTGCCGGTGATACGTGCATACCCCATGCACCAGGTTCGGAAGGTTCTGCCACTCCACGCGGAAAGCATATCAGAAAGGAACCCGACGCCGCACCTGACGATAGGAAGTGCGGATGGGACGCCGCGGGGCGGTGGAGCAGGTTGATTTCAAGGTTC
>CAZFZT010000147.1:0-2540 GCA_964523675.1 uncultured Isosphaeraceae bacterium | reverse complement strand
CCTCGGGCAACTTCAGGTCGGCCACGACGGCGCGGATGTCCTCGACGACCTCCGAGAGCGGACGTTGCTGCGCGTTGGCCGAGAGCACGATGCGGCGCTTGCCGTCATCTCGGCTCACCTGGTTCGGGCCGTCTCCATCCTCGATTGACGCGAGCTTCGACAAGGGCACATGTCCGGTCGGCGTTTCGATCAGTATCTGTGCCAGCCCGTCGACCGATCGCGCCGTTTCGGGCAGACGCACGACCAATGCGAACCGCCGGCCACCCTCGACGATCTGGGTGACCTTCTCGCCCTCGACGAGGTTCTGCAGCGCGGCCAGAATCTGCGGCGCTGGTACGCCGTAACGGGCTGCCGCTGCATAGTCGATCCGCACCTTGATCTGCGGGGCGAGCACTTGCTTCTCGATCTCCAGGTCGGCGAGCCCCGGGATGGCTGCAAGCCGCGTTCGCAAAACGTCAGCCTGTCCGCGCAGGCTATCGAGATCCTCGCCGAAAATCTTGATTGCGATCTGAGAGCGCACGCCCGACAGCATGTGGTCGATGCGATGCGAGATCGGTTGCCCGATCGCGATTGCCGCCGGCAGATTGACCAACCGCGACCGAATATCGGCGGTGATCTCACCCATCGAGCGGGTCAACTCACCGGCAGGCCTTAGTCCCACATCGAGCTCGCTGACGTGGACGCCTTCCGCATGCTCGTCAAGCTCGGCCCGTCCGCTTCGACGTCCGACGTGTGTCACTTCGGGAACCTGTTTCACGAGCACTTCCGCTTGTTGCGCGAGCGCTGTCGACTCTGCCAGGGTGACGCCCGGGTTGAGTCGCATGCCGATCAGCAAGGTCCCTTCGTTGAACGGCGGCAGAAAAGTCGTCGGGAAAAACGGTACCGCAGCGGCAGCGATCACCACTGCAACCCCACCCGCTGCGAGGGCCGCCTTGGGATGCTCGAGCACCCCCTGCAACGTCCCGCGATAGCGCGCCTTGAGCCAGGCGAGCAGGCGCGTGTCACCGTGATCGAGAGATTTCATCCGGGGAAGCAGGTAGAAGGACAGCACCGGCGTCACGGTGACCGAGACGATCAACGATGCGAGCGTGGAGACGATGAACGCCACGCCGAGCGGCACAAATAGCCGCCCCTCCATGCCGGGCAGCGCAAAGAGTGGCAGGAACACCAGCACGATGATGATCGTCGCGTAAAGGATCGCCGAGCGCACCTCCATCGTCGCGCGGGCCACGAGTTCGATCGGATGCAGCCGATGATCATGATGCTTCGAACGATCCTCCTTCAAGCGTCGCAGCACATTCTCGACGCCCACAACCGCATCATCGACCAGCCCGCCAATCGCAATCGCAAGACCGCCTAGCGTCATCGTGTTGATCGACTGCCCGAAATACTTGAAGACAAGGGCCGTCATGAAGATGGATACGGGGATCGCGGTGAGCGCGATGATCGTTGGGCGCAGGGTGCCCAGAAAGAAGAAGAGGATCGCCGCAACGAACACCGATGCGCCAATCAGCTTGCCCTGTAGCGTGGTGATCGACGCTTCGATGAAGGTCGCCTGACGGAACGTCACCTCCGGCGCTTCCATCCCCGCCGGAAGCGATTTCTTCATCTCTTCGAGCGCAGTTTCGATCGAGCGCGTCAGGTGAATGGTGTCTGCCGTAGGCTGTTTCTGGATGCCAAGGATCACGGCCGGTTTGCCCTCGAAGCCGGCGTCCCCCCGTTTGGGTGCCGCCGCGAAGGTAACGGATGCAATCTGACGCAGCAGGATCGGCTGGCCATCACGTGCCGTGATCGCGAGGTTCTTAAGATCGTCCAGGCTCGAGGTCCGCCCGAGGTGGCGGATGAGGTATTCGCGACCGTTCAGTTCGAGAAAGCCCCCCGAAGTGTTCGACGAGAACCCTCTGATCGCACCTTCCAACTGCTCCAGCGAAACGCCGAGCTCGGCCATTCGGCGGGTGTCAGGCTGGACCTGGAACTGCCGCACTTCCCCGCCGATCGGGATGACTTGCGCGATGCCGGGAATTGCCATGAGGCGAGGGCGCAGGATCCAGTCGGCGTACTCGCGGACCTGCATCGGCGTGATCTTCGCAATGTCGATCGGAATCGCGATCTGCATGATCTCGCCCATGATCGAACTGATCGGCCCCATGCGCGGGATCACGTCTTCAGGCAATCCTTCCTCCATGGCCGAGAGACGTTCCGACACCATCTGCCGTGCGCGGAAGATCTCTGTGCTCCAGTCGAAGGTCACGTAGATGAAAGACAGCCCCGAACTCGAGGTCGAGCGCACGGACTCCACGCCGGGCAAACCATTCATGGTCGTCTCGAGCGGGAAGGTGATGAGTTGCTCCACCTCCTCTGCCGCCATGCCGCCGGCTTCGGTCATGATCGTGACCGTCGGCTTGTTGAGATCCGGAAATACGTCCACAGGTGTTCGCGAAAGCGTGAACGCCCCATAGGCCATCAGTACCAGGCTGGCGATGATCACCAGCAGCCGGTTACCAAGGCTGTTGTCGAGTAGCCACTTGAACATCGGATAG
>CAZFZT010000146.1:0-2604 GCA_964523675.1 uncultured Isosphaeraceae bacterium | reverse complement strand
ATGCGCTCCTTCGAGGACATAGGGCCCTTCAGAATCCATCGCGATGATTAACGGATCGATTCGGCCGCTTGCCTCTATGGCTCTTGTAGGCTCGTTTGCCCGGCGGAGGTCGTCCGCCGCATAAAAGATCGATTCGATCCCTCCGAAGTCTCTGGTCGAGACCTCACGAACCCCTTCCAGTACATGAGACCGATCGAAACTCGCATCGATCGAGTTTATATTGGCAATCTCATAACCGACCTCAAGGCCATCCAGCGTCCTACAGGCGACCGGATACTCGGCATCCAGGGCAGCAAGAATGCTATGAATGCTCTCAAGCTGCTCAACCCTGACGGAGGACATTTCGAGCGTGATTGTAGTGGTCGCGTCGTCGCTCGCAATTATGACGAAAGCACAGTCGCAGAGATCCGATCGCGTACGAAGGCTGTAACGATCTGAGGTTGTTCCGGGGCAAGCCGTTCCAACAGGGGAGGATCCATGTGGCGTATGCCGCTGATATTTGCCCTCGTGCAGCTTTGCGTCGGTCCGGGCTTGGCACACGCGCAGACGCCGGAGTGGTCGATGGATGTCGATCACGTCATCGGGAGCTTCGACGATGAGCAGACGGCGTTCCAGTACATAACTCACGCGCTGCTCGGCCCGACAGGCGAACTGTTTGTGGTTGATGCCGATGCTCCCCGGATTGTCGTATTCGACTCTACGGGCGCATTTCTCCGCAGCTTCGGAAAGGAAGGTGCTGGCCCGGCGGAGTTTCGCTTGATGTCCGCTGCGGGGTTCAGCGCCGACACATTATGGGTCCTCGACATCCGTCAATCGAAAATCGTCCGCTTCAGCCCGACAGGCGATTTTGCTCGATCCGAGCGGATGGAGAATCCGAATGGGCCAGTCCTCATTCTTTCTATTTCGGACCGCCATATGGTAGGAATCGGTGCCAGATCGTTTGTAGATGACTCGGCGCGTGTGATCGCTGTTGAAGGCGAAGCGGTGAGAGTATTGACGTCGGTTCATCAGCCCTCGGCGCGTCTGATGATTGAGATCGGCGATGTAAGAGGCAGTGGCTCCCACGAGTTTCACGATGGCGGGATCGTCGTCGCAAGCCCGGACGGGAACGTGCTGTATGTAATCGAGCGCCCATTCGCACAGACAGCGTCGGGCAGTGAGTTTCGGATCAGCCGCTTCAACGGTCGTGGTGATCGCATCTGGACGCGCTCCTATCGATATCAACCGGTGAAGGTGTCAGAATACCTTGTTCAGAGTATCGTTGATGACAAGACCTGGAGAATCACTCAGATTCCAGTAATGCGTAGCCGGGTCGAGGAGGTGCGTCGGGCGGTCACCGATGCGCTCCCCGTGCCACAGTTCGCCCCGCCCGTCTGGTCTGCAGTAGCGGCGAACGATGGCTCGCTCTGGCTGGAGCGGGCGAGAGAACCGGAGGGGTCGCGCTGGCTCGTGCTGGATCGCGATGGCGACGTCATCGGCCGAGCTGGCCTTCAGCCCGGTGTGAAGCTGTCGTCGGTTGATGGAAACAAGGGATGCGGCATCGACCTGGCCGGGGCCGAATACCCGCGCGTAATCTGCTATCGTATTCATCGGTGATGGCCGAGTTCTGACCGGGCCGCGTGCTCTCCCACGATCGTTCGTGCGCTATGTCGGAACAGTACACTGAACCGATTGCGCTTTGGCAGAATAGCACACAGGCCTGGCGCACAGGCCGTGGGATCGCGATCACCTGTGACCGCCGATTCGACCATGCCCCCTGCCCAGCAGTTCACGACTGGCGGCGACAGGTCCATCCGGCTCCAGGTTGAAAACGTAACGCCATGTCTGGATGTCGAACGAATCCCGCTCATCCGAGGTTCGTGTTGCCAACGTGGCCTCCACTGTCACGGTCGAGTCTACAATGACGACATCGCTGAACGTCACGTGCACGACGTCGGCAGTCGGGAGACACCTGCGCGGCGCTGTCTCCGCGCAGAACTCGATTCCTGAAGTCATCTGGCGCAGTTGTCGCACCGCAGGGGATTCGGATTCGCCCGAATGGTGCCCCTCCCACACGTCGATGGGATGCGCGCCCGAACCGAATGATGCTGCAAGCCGCGGGTCGACTACAGCGGTGCGGTCAGTTGCGATCGGTGGCATCTCCTGAAGCACTGCGAGGTACACGGTTGCGTCCACATTCGTGTTGTCGCGCTGTGCCGTGACGCCGGATGCTGACCATGCGAGCAGTATGAGGCCGAGGACAGGTGACCTTTTCATGGCGAATCCTTTCGTGCCCGATGCAAGGGCTTCCCGGCTGCGAAGTGGTACCCAGGTCAGTTGCACCTACTGCGAACGGGGCAGACTCTGTTGCCCGGCCGGGAACTGCGGAGCGAAGCCGCCGCCCGTTCTCGCATCGAGCGCGATGGCACCAACCAGGTCCTCGAGATTGCCGTTCAGTTTCCGGAGATAACCCCTGTACATCGCCCGATAGCCGACGGCTGTGCCGGTGCCGAGCAGAGCTGCACCGGCGACGAACGGAAGAGCGAGGAGTGCGCCTGACACACCGAATGCCAGGGCACCGAGGGTGGCACCGCCGCCTCCGATCACGCCGCCAACGCCCGACGA
>CAZFZT010000145.1:0-2806 GCA_964523675.1 uncultured Isosphaeraceae bacterium | reverse complement strand
GATCTCGATGCAGGTGTGGGACTCCCGCTTGGTGAGCTGCGCGAAGCGCTCACAAAGGAGGAGCATCGACTGCCCGAGCGCATTGGCAGCTACCGCGTGATCGAGCGACTCGGCGTCGGCGGTATGGGCGTTGTCTACCGCGCTGAGCAAGAGAATCCAAAGCGAGAAGTCGCCGTCAAACTCATCCGCGCCTTCGCCGGAACTCTTGATGTCCACGCCGCTCGCCGTTTCGCTCATGAAGCTCAACTGCTCGGCAGACTTCAGCATCCGGGCATCGCGCAGATTTATGATGCAGGTGCAACCGATGATGGCGAAGGCGTGCAACCGTACTTTGCCATGGAGCTGGTGCGCGGCCAGACCGTTGCGGATTACGCCACGCAGCGCCGCCTCTCCATTCATGATCGCATTGAACTGCTGCTGAAGATCGCGGATGCACTTCAACATGCACATCTGCGCGGCGTGATTCACCGCGACCTCAAGCCGGCCAACATTCTTGTCAGTGAAGATGGCCAGCCCAAGATTCTCGACTTCGGCGTGGCGCGGGCCATCGATGCGGAGAGCGACGGCGCTACGTTGTTCACCGCTGCAGGACAAATCGTGGGCACCGTTGGCTATATGGCTCCGGAACAGCTCGCGGCTCAGGCGGAGCCGGACATCCGTTGTGATGTGTATGGCTTGGGTGCGGTGCTGTATCAACTCCTCGCGGACCGCCCGCCATTTGACCTGAAAAGTTGCACGATCGCTGAATCAATCCGCACCGTGACCGAGCAGGATCCACCTGCGCTTGGCGGCGTCGACCGACGACTGCGCGGCGAATTGGAAGTGATCGTCGCCAAAGCGATGGAGAAGGATCGCGAGCGGCGCTATCAGAGCGTCGAGCACGTTGCCAATGACCTGCGTGCTCACCTGGAGAATCGTCCGATCACCGCCCGGCCGCCGAATCTTACGACTCGCCTGCGCAAGTGGACGCGTCGGCGACCGGCAGCGGCAGCGTCACTCGCCGTTGGTGTGCTCGCCATCGGCGCACTGCTGGGCGTGGCGTTCGGCCAGCGCTGGGCGGCTGCGAGAGAGCGAGACGCACAGGCGCAGGCGGCTGTCACAGAGGCGGAATCAATAGTGGTATCTCTTCTTGAAGGGCGCGATCAATGGGCGGCAATGCAGGCCGAGCGACATGCGCTCATCGACCGCCAGTACAAGTACACCGACCTGGAGGAAGATCACGAGATTGAAGCCAAACTCGCCGCCTTCGAACAGGCCGAGCGCACACGCGAGCGCGATGCCTATACCGTACTCGACCTGCTCGCTCGCGCAGAGCGACTGGGCGCGGCAGATGATCTTGTCCGCAGAGTCCGCGCCAGACTCTACCTCGCGCGGTATCACGAAGCGGTGGATGGAGGCGATCGTCGTGATCGTCTGCTCTATCTCGACCTGCTGCGCAAGCATGATCCGGAAGGCGCGCTCAGTCATCTCATTCATCGTCGCGAAATCGGCACCATTCGCAGTGATCCGCCCGGAGCGGATGCGTTTCTTTACCGACTGATTGAGGAAGGGGAGTTGGTCGATGGTGGAGAGCCGCGCATGGTGGCTGTGCCTTTTCGCTCCGCATCGGGTTCACAGACCACAGCACCCTTCAACATGGGGCTTCGCATCGTTTCGGAGTTCGGCGTGCTTCAGAAGGGGGATGTCATTCTGGAGGTTGCGGGGCAGCCGGTGCGGGATCGGGTGTTTGTGTTGCGGGGGGCGGTGAGTGTTTTGCGGTTCGATCAGCTTTTCGCCATTGATGGCCTGGCGGTGCGGGAGATGTATGATGTTGAACAGATCGAGCGCGGCGGGCATGATGGCGTGCGGACCTATCTCTTCGATCGTGGGGGAGAGCGCTTCGAAGTTCAAGCGGCGAGTCTTGAAGCGCTGCAGATTGAAGTCGGCGATGCGGCTGCGGCGGCGGAGCGTGGCGGGGCGGAGGCGATGGTTTGGCAACAGCATGGGGGCGGCCGCATCAGACGGATGATCCTGCCGCAAGGGTTGTCAGTCCGCACGACCGCGATACCGATTCTGATCGGAACAGCGGCGCATGTCGGCGTGACGCCGATTGAGCAATTCACGCTTGAGGAAGGTCGTTACCTGCTTGTTCTGCGGAGGCCCGGATTCGAGTCGGTCAAGATTCCGATCGGGTTCGGCGACGGCTGCCGCTGGACACCTGAGGTTGTACTTCTGCCTGAGGACACCACTCCGCCGGGTTTTGTGCGCGTGATCAGTCGTTCCGCTCGCTGCGAGGATTTCTGGATCATGGAGCGTGAAGTCACCATGGCTGAGTATCTGGAGTTTCTCAATGATCCGCAGACGATGGCTGAGATTGAACGATCAGAAGCAGTGATTCGCCTGCCACGATTGAGCGGTGTCGTGCAGGTTGAGCGCGTTGCGGAAGGCGCATCTTCCACTCACAAGGATGTGTGGCAACTGCCTGGCGATTGGCTGCCCGACTGGCCGGTCTTCGGCATCTCGTGGCACGATGCGAAGGCATTTGCGGCGTGGAAGACCGAGCAGGCGCGGGCAGCCGGTTCCGACTTCGTCTACGACCTTCCGTCACTTGTGCAATGGGCGGAAGCATGGGGCGAAACGCTGGGTACGCAATATCCGTTTGGCGATTCATTTCGTCCGAAGTGGGTCAGCTCGAATTACGCGCGGCCGACACCCTGGCCGGAAGGAGTGATGCGCTTTCCGGTCGATCAGTCTGTCCTCGGCGTGTACGACATGAGCGGGAGCGTAAGCGAGTGGCTCAACACGCTCTGGGCTGACGGGCGAACAC
>CAZFZT010000144.1:0-2904 GCA_964523675.1 uncultured Isosphaeraceae bacterium | reverse complement strand
AAGCGCGCCTATCCCGCCCTATCTGGAGCGCAGACATTCATCAAGAATGGATTCGTGCCGTCAGAAGCACGAAGCCGGACTTCCCGCCCGAGAAGCTGGAACGCTGCCGCGCTGCGATGGATGAAGCACTGCCCGATGCCTGTGTTGGCGGCTACCGGAAGCTGATTCCGTCTCTCGACCTCCCCGATGCCGGCGACAAGCATGTGCTCGCTGCCGCGATTCGCGCCAAGGCGCAGGTCATCGTGACTTTCAACGAAAAGCACTTCCCCGATGCAGCGCTGGCTGAGTTCGATCTCACCGTGCAGCACCCCGACACCTTCCTCCGCCATCTGATCGATCTGGCGCCGGGCGTCGTTCGCGAATGCGTTTCAGCCATGCTGGCGAGATTCAAGAATCCGCCCTTGACGATCGAAGAATTCATTGCGGTTCTGGAGCGCCAATCGCTTCCCGAATCCGCGGCAGCCCTACGCGAGCTGTTTGGGTCCGAATAGACGGCGAGACTGCACAGGTCCCGCCAGTTCTCTCAGGGCCTGGCGCGCGCACTCTCCGGCAAATCCAGCGGCGGCAGCGCCTTCACGATCTTCATGGTCTCGAGGCTCACGGTAATCACCCGCAGCAGCAGTTCCAGCGGGTAACGCGGGTTGTGCACGGTCTCGATGGCCCAGTCATTGGCGTCGCTGACGATGCCACTCGCCTTGTCGGTCTTGACGCACTGGCGCTCCATCACCCAGTCGATGGCGGGCTTGCCGTTGACCACGTACTCGTAGGCGGCGAGTGGAATGCCGGTGACGGTGATGCGCTGGTTGTAAATGACGGTGCCGAGGTCCTTGTCCTTGCCCCGCTTGCCGTGGCGCATTTTCTCGACGCGGTAGTCGGCGCCGGTGAGCGGCTTGCCGCCATGCTCGACCTTCGCGCCGGCATACATCGGCACCGTCTCGTAGTTCAGGTGCAGTTCGGCGAGTTGCCGGCCGGCGCGACTGAAGCGCCAGAAATCCGCCGCCGCCTTCACGCAGGGAATGCGCGGCAGCTCCTTGCCGAGGTTGTCGGCGTAGCGCTCGCGATAGTCCGGCGAATGCAGCAGGCCGTAGACGTAGTAGAACACGTCCTCTTTGGTGATGGATTCGCCGGGATAAGCAACGTGGAAGTGCGCGAGTCCGGCATCGGTGATCGCGTCGCGGCGCTTGCGCGCGACAGGAGCTGCGCCGTCCTGGAACAAACCCGTCTGTGCCGCCGGCACGTTCGATTCCCGGTCGGCTTCGTCGTAAAGATAGAGTGGGAAGCACTGCGTGCCCGCTACGAAATGGAAGTTCGGCAGTTCCTCCGCAATAAGGCTGCTAAATGCGGCGGACTCTCCCAACCCAGTCACGCAAATCACTCGATTGCACGCCGTCGCATTGGGGAATATGCGTGGCATCTGGAGCACCCTCTCGTTGAATCGGCGATTGAAATAAAGCCATTGCTTGCTGAACGGTCGATACAGACCCCGCACCAGGCAGCTTGACTCGAACTCGTGGCGCCTTCCCTTCGCCAGCTCCTCCTTCAGGTTCACCGTCCAACTAATCTTGGTTGGGTCCGTCTCGACGAAACCGTCCACCGTTCTGTCGCGCTCCTTCTTGGACAGCGATTCATGTGCCCTTCTGAAGCGCTCCGTCTCGGCATTGTATAAGGCGATCATGCGCGTCATGTTGTCCGCGACCGCCGAGCGGGACGGGCTATAGCACCAGGCATCACGCCCGGTAACAACGCCCAACGAGAAGTTCTCGAACAGTTTGAGGCCGTCACCCTTCTTGTCGCCAAGCACGATGAATTCACCAAAACTATCGTCGCGCTGCTTCAGCCAGTCGCCGTGCGCATCCGGTGTGATCCGCTGCCATCCGTGAGTCGCGTCGATACCCGCGATGCTGGCGAAGTCGCCGATCTTCTTCAGCTTGTCTTCGCGGCTCAGATAGTCGCCGACGTCGTGGAAATGAATCTGGCCATGCTCCGTGGCATGCGGATTCTTGACGAGCAGCGAGATGGCGACAGGAGCGCGGCTGCCAATGCCAAAAACGTTGTCCTTCTCCTTGCGCCGCATCTCACCCGATGTGCGCGCGTTACCGCGCAGATGGAACACGTAAATGCTGCTGAACTCCGCGGCGAGGCACTTGCGCAGGCCGTCAGCGGTGTTGGTGTCGAGGAAGCCGGCGTTGGTGACGAAGCCGATGACTCCACTCTTGCCGATGCGATCACTGGCCCAGCGGATGGCGCGGACGTAGCTGTCGTAAAGACCCCGGGAAAGCGCAGCATTGGACTGCGCCGCGTAGGTGGTTTCGATTCGGGCATCCAGATGCGGGTAGCCTACGTTCTGGTTGTTATCGTTCTGGCTGCCTTGCCCGATCGAATACGGCGGATTCGCCATGATGACGCGAATATCCAGCTTCTTCTGCCGCCTGCGCCGCCGGCTGTTGTTCACCAGCAGCGCGTCCACCAGGTCTTCCTTCTCGTACATCTGGAAGGTATCGGTGAGGCAGATGCCCTCGAAGGGCTGGTAGTCGCCCCCGACGATGCCGTGATACACGGCTTCGATGTTGATCGCGGCGATGTAGTAGGCCAGCAGCACGATTTCGTTGGCGTGGATCTCGTGGCGGTACTTGCGTGGCAGTTCCTCCGGCTTGATCAGTCCGCTCTGCAGCAACCGGGTGATGAAGGTGCCGGTGCCGGCAAACGGGTCGATGATGTGCACGCCCTCGCTGCCGAGTGTCTGGCCGAATTCCTTCTGCAACAGATGTGCGACGCTGTGGATGATGAAATCCACGACCTCCACCGGCGTGTAGACGATGCCGAGACGGTCGGCCATGCGCGGGAAGGCGTTGCGGAAGAATTTGTCGTAAAGCTCGACCACGATCTTCTGCTTGCCGGCGGCGC
>CAZFZT010000143.1:0-3471 GCA_964523675.1 uncultured Isosphaeraceae bacterium | reverse complement strand
GCTGAATCACGACACAGCCCCCGGCCGCAAGGCCGTGCGCTTTTCCCGCGTGTGGTCTGGATCAACCGAACCCGTGCCATATACTGGCATGTGTCCATTCACAGAGGCGAGGGAAAAAACAGGAGGAGGAGTCCGATGTTCAACTTGATCCGCATATCGGCATGCCTTACCACGTGCTGCGCGCTCACGAGCTTCGCGTTCGCTGACGAACTTTTCTTCGCCATCGACGCGCCGACGCACTCGCTCGTCGTCGTCGAGCTTGAATCCGGGATAGTGACGCCGATCGGCGAAGTGAAGACGCCTGTCGGGTTCATCAGCGATCTCGCTGTTGTCGGTGAGAAGCTCTATGCGCTCGAGGTGGACTATGCCCCGCCGAGCACGACGGCATGGCTGATTGAACTTGATGTGAACTGCGGCCAGATCCTCAGCCGGACACCGGTTTCGCATGATGGTTCGACCATTTTCAGTGGCGCTCTGGAAGGTCTTGCGCGGTCTGCCGACGGCGCGTCGCCTGACACACCGCTGACGGTCGCGTTCAACATCGGCGATGTTCATCCGAGCTATTCCAACACCATCGGCCTGCTCGCCCTTGACGGCACGCTAACCAATGTCGCGTCATACTCTGGCCAACTCGATGCGGACGGCCTCACCGCATCAGCAACAGGCGGCGGATACTTCGCTGTTGATAATGATCCCCAGAGTAACTTTTCAATCCTGGCCATCAATACCGGCGTCACCAAGATGGGCAGCCCGTTCCCGGGCCAGGTGAAGAACTCCGACGGAATCGTCGACTCCGGCACATGGCTCTACTGCATCGACCGCACCACCAATGAGATTCACCGGCTGGATCGAACGACCGCAGCGCATGTCGAATCATTTCCCTTTGAAGCCGGATACACGCTCAATACGATCGAATTGTTTATCGAAGGCATGGTGAAAGGCGATCTGAACTGCGATGGCTCGGTCGGCGTCGCCGACTTGCTCATCCTGCTCGGCGCGTGGGGCACGTGTGACGATCAGGAAAACTGCCCCGCCGACCTCGATGGTGATAACGCCGTCGGCGTCTCCGACCTGCTCATCCTCCTTGCGAACTGGGGATGACAAACTCTCATCTATGGGCCTATGGAAGTCCTATAACATAAGAATCCAAGAAAATTTTGCAGCACCGTCTTTCCATGGTATGGTGTCGGATCGGAGATGAAGAGCGATCGCCGTCTCATGTGCCTCGACCGGTCGTCGCACACGGCCTGACGCCCTTCCGCCGAAGGAAGGAGCCGCTATGGGAATGTGGGGATCGTCTCGTCAACTCGTTTTTGCTTCGACCATCTCGGCCATTGCCATGGTCGCTGCCGCTGATCCGCCTGCGCGAGGCGACGGCGAGGACGGCGGCGGTGTCGCCGGCTGCGCCGCGCCCAACTTTTGCGACTGTCCTGACACGGTCAGCGATGGGGTTCTGTCCGTCGAGATTGGGGACGACAATACAACTGACGGCTCACCCGTGCCGGAGTGCGGCGGACAGATTCAGTTCGACAAGTGGTGGAACTACACGGCAAGTTGCACCGGCACGCTCACCATTGAATCGACGGATTGGGGCTCTGTCGCGCATGCTGTCGCCATCTACGACGGCTGGGATTGTCCGCCTGCGGATGAGAATGTCCTTGGATGCAGCGTAAGCACGAGCGACCCGATTTTCATTGCCGTCCCGGTGACGCAGGGTCGGCAGATCAAGTTTCGCATCGGCAGTTGGGGGGGTGACACGGGGAGCACGGCTGAGCTGTCCATTACATGTGGTCCCACACAATGCGGCGACCCGGGCACGGGCGAGTGCTGCGAAATCGGCGGGAACGGAGGGGCGTCCTGCAACAACGTGACGTGCTGCGAGGCAGTGACAGCAATCCTGCCGCATTGCGCCCTCCAATGGGACGGCGTGTGTGCCGCGCAGGCCACCGTCACGTGCGCGTTGTGCGGTGGACCGCCTCTGGCTCAGGATTGCAATGACAACGGCATTGCAGACGGAACCGAACTCGGTTCCGCTCCATACATCGGGCAACTGACCGCCAACAATAGCACGGCTCAGGCGAACTACGGCTACGCTCTGGCGGCGAATGGATCGGGTCTCATCGTCGGCGCGTTCGGCGAGAATGCTGAAAAGGGAGGCGCGTATTTCTACAGGGAGATTGCCGGCGGAAAAGGCGCATACAAGTATGATGTTCGACGCGCCCCGGGCAGCGAGGGATCCCGCTTCGGCATCAGCGCTGACATTCGAGGCAGTCAGGCCATTGTCGGTGCCGATCGTGACAGCGATGCCGGTCACAATGCCGGCGCGGTCCACTTGTTCTTCGACGCCGCTCCCGTCGGCGGGACGTGGCAACATTCGTTCAAGCTCACTGCAGACGACGCCGCTCCCGGCGACCACTTTGGTACTGCGGTCGCCATTTTCGGTGACCGATGCGTCATTGGTTCGCCATACGCTGCCGCTGGCGGTTCAGGTCGCGGCAAGGCGTACGTGTATCGCACCAACTTCCCGCTGCTCGTTTCAACGCTCCTCCCATCCGACGGCGCCGACGGAGACTCCTTCGGCTGGAGCGCGGCCATGCGCTCAAACGGCTACGCCGTCATCGGCGCGCCTTTCGGAGACAGCGACGAGGTGTCCGACTCCGGCGCGGCCTATGTATTCAGCAGTGGCGGCGGCTGGCACGAAGTCGCCAAGCTCGTTGCTGACGACCCACAACAGTTCGCCGCTTTCGGCGAGTCTGTCGCGATCGACGGCGACATCATCGTGATCGGTGCGCCGACCGAATCAAGCGCGGCATTCGACGCGGGGGCGGCGTATGTCTTCCGCGAGAGTTCGCCCGGTGAGTGGACTCAGGTCGCCAAACTCACCGCTCATGATGCGTCAGAGTCTGCACTCTTCGGCCGAAGCGTCGCCGTCAGCGGTGGCATGATCGTCGTCGGCGCGCCTGGGCATGACGGCCATGGCGCGGCGTATGCCTTCCTCGAGCAGCCGGTCGGCTCAGGTCAATGGGAACAGGCAACGCCCATGCAATCACACATGGGCGCGGCAAACGAGCAGTTCGGAATCAGCGTCGCAGCGACCGGCGATGTCATTCTTGTCGGCGAGTGGCTCGACACTCAGGGTGGCGAAGTTGCTTTGGGATCCGCGTCCATTCGTCGGAAGCCCGCGCTCGACTGCAACGACAACGCCATTCCCGATGATTGCGACACGGACAGCAACGGAAACGGCCTGCCCGACGACTGCGAGGACAAGGATCCCTGCGCCGCCTTCGACCTCAACTGCGATGAATCAGTCGGCGTGGCCGACCTGCTGCTCCTGCTCGGCGAGTGGGGCCAGTGCGACAACGTCGAGGACTGCCCCGCCGATCTCGATGGCGACGGCAGCGTCGGCGTGTCCGATCTGCTCATCCTCCTCGCGAACTGGGGATAAATTTATCTCCGGTCAAACACGTAGCC
>CAZFZT010000142.1:0-3711 GCA_964523675.1 uncultured Isosphaeraceae bacterium | reverse complement strand
ATCGAGATCGGCCTCGGGGTTCTCATCCTGCGCGAGCATGCCTGCCACCGTGCGCAGCAGAGTCTCGCGCCCGGCGCACGCGCTGTTGAGAAACGCCCGGCGTCCGTGATGCGGACGCTGCCTTGCTTCGTGAAACAGCCGCACCGCTTCTTCGTATTCCTCCCTCGACAGGCGCGACATCACGCCTCCCCTTCGTACAGTCGGCTGAGCAGCCACGCCTTTGCGGCGGTCCAATCATCCACAACCGTGGAGCGGTGCACCCCGAGGTGATGTGCGATTTCCTCATTCGTCAATCCTCCGAAGAAACGTAGTTTGACGACGCTTGCCTGACGCTCATGCATCTCCTCAAGCTGTTCCAGCGCCTCATTCAGCGCGAGCAGATCAATCTGCTGCACGCTCGGCAACACGTGGATGCCGCTGAGTGATAGCCGCCCCCACTCATGCCGTTTCCGCTCGTTCTCGATCACGCCGTTGCGTCCACTCCCTCCACGCTTGAGGGCATGACGCTTCCGCGCATGATCAACGAGCACTCGGCGAATCGCTTCGGCTGCCACGGCGCAGAAATGCGCGCGATCGCGCCAATCGGCGCGGCTCTGGTCGATCAGACGCAGATACGCCTCGTGAACAATGGCTGTGGGCTGCAATGAATGGCCGGGCGCCTCGCGGCGGAGCAGGCGTCCCGCCACGGCTCGCAACTCGTCATAGACCAGCGGCAGCAGCTGTGCTGCGGCATCGGTATTGCCTTTCCGGGCGGAGCAGAGGGTCTTGGTGAGTGGTGAGGTGTCGGGCATGGGAGGGTTGAATTGGCCTAACGGCCGCCGGTGGCCCAGTTTATCAGTTTCGGCACGATCTCTTCATTGTTTTCCGGCGCGCCGGGAGTGGTTGTCGCATTTCCATAGGAGGCGGCTGCGCAGTGCGGCCGCATGATTCGCACTCGGCTTTCGACTTACTGAGGAATTCATGTGTCAAATGAGATCATCGGCTGGGATTATGTTGGGCATCCTGCTTGCTCCGCTGGGATTCACCGGCTTCGTGGTCGGGCAGGTTGTGAGTACGTGGACGAATGCGGCTGGCAACAGTTCGTGGACGGACCCCGGCAACTGGAGTCACAGCGTTCCTGATGCTCAAGGCAACTGGCCGAAGAACGGCAATGGCGGTTACACGTATCACCCGACGATTGATCTTGCTGCGAACGTTGCGATCAACGAGCCGATTGAACTTGATGCACTGAGCGTTCTCGGCTTCAATCGCTTCATCATCGGCGAGGCTGAGATCACCGTTACGGGCCAGAGCGTCTTCAGTGGGTTTTCGGGTTTCGGCGGGGGTGGCGGGATGTTCAAGCCGCAGGGCGGCCTTAGTGTTCCCAGCGGCACGTTCCGGATCACTGGCTGGACGATGGCTGCTGATCAGGTTGCGCTCGGTTCGAGCGCGATCGTGTCGCTTCATAACGGCGCGCAGGTCAACCTGAATGGGACGCTCACATTCGACGGCTCGGGCGGCATCACGAGTGATCTGGGTTCACAGATGAAGCTCGCCGGGGGAGCGATGATCGACAAAGGCGGTCAGGCGGGGACGGTTGGTTCCGTCATCGCACCTTTACAGATTGATGGCGGAGCGCTGCGTTCCACAGCGGGCGAGCTTCGTATCGGACCCGTGTTTCAATACGTAGGCAATCAGTCGATCATTTCCACGGGCAATGTAGACATCGGCGCAGGCGCTCAGGTGACGTTCGATTCACACAAGGTGGCGATCTTCGATACGTTGAACGTCGCTTCGGCGGCGGACGGCATTCTCAAGTTCAACAACTGCACTGTTGAACTTCACGCAGCGCTCGTCGGAGATGCCGGGCCGGTCGTCCTCGCAGGCGGAACGTTGGAGGGATTCAATTCATCGTCATCCTTTATTTTGCAGGGTGACTTCGTTCTGGACGGTGGCGGATTGAAGGGCATGATCAACAACGATGGTGGATTCCTTTGGCGACGCGGTCAAATCGCGATAGGTGCTTCGTTCACAAATCAGGCGAATATGCCGGGCGCTGCACGATTGGAGCAGCAGAACGGGGAGCGGAAGATCTTCGGCACGCTCATCAACGACACCGGGGCGATATTCACCCACGCGAACGGCTCGTTAGACGTTCAAGGGTTCGAAAGCAAACGAAATGAGGCCGATGGAGGCGCTGTCACCAATCGCGGGTTGTGGCTCATTACGGGCGGCACCGGAATGGAACTGAGCGGGTGCGGCGGCGGTTTCGTGAACACCGCCAACGCCACGTTCCATAAGGCTTTCGACTCTTCGAACAATCACTTTCTCGTCGCATTCGAGGGTAACTGCTTTCCAGCCTTTGATAACCAGGGCACGGTGATCTGCGAGGATAACGAGCTGCGGTTTGATCTCAAGGTGGTCAAGCAGTTCGACCTTCAATCCGGCACGATCAATGGCGGCACATGGAAGACCATCAATGACGGGAAGATCGTCTTCATCAATCTTCCTTCGGGAGGGGTAAGGTTCGGCCCCGAAGCAAAGGTGGAGCAGGTCGGGCCTGGCTCTCAGTTCCACCCGATCAATACGCTCAAGGACAACCAGGGCACTCTGACGCTCGCCAATGGCAACAATCAATCGATCACGCCGCCGGATGGCACGCTGACCAACACCGGTATCTGCACACTTGATGATGCTGCGCTCACGGTCAATGGTACTGTCGTGAATGGCGATCCGAGCACAAAGGGGTACGGCACCATCGACCTCACCGAACTCTCATCATTTGCTTGTAACGGCATCACGAACCACGGCGGCTCGACCGTCAGCACGAGTAGCGCCTGCACCTTTGTGGTCGATGGCGATGTCAACAACGCGGGCAGCATGACCATTAACGGCCCTCTGACCGTGCAGGGAAACGTGTACAACCGTCCGCTTGATGATTTCGGCGGTGCAGCGGAACTTGACATCAATCTCGTCGCATCAGCTCTACTTGCAAACTACGTGGAGAATAAGGGCACCATGAAGTTGGACGCCGTCCAGTCGAAAATCTCCGCTAACGACTTCAAGAATGATGAAGACGGGCTGTTCTTCCTCCTGAACGCCGACCTTCCGCCACTGCTCAGTGAACCAGCTGCACCCATCACCATCACTAACGTCGCCACGCTCGATGGCGCACTGATCGTCGAGCTTGCAGCCGGGTACACGCCGCAGATCGGCGATACGCTCCCGATCATCTCCGCCGGCTCCATCGTCGGCGAGTTCGCCACCCTCGATCTGCCCGCCCTCGACCAAGGCGAGTGGGAGATTAGCTACTCGCAGCGAGATGTCACCCTCTCCGTCGTTCCCGCAAACGCATGCCATGGCGATCTCACCGGCAATGGCGGCGTCGATGTGCAGGATCTTCTCACGCTCCTGGGCGCATGGGGCCCATGCCCCGGCGCGTGCCCCGCTGACATCAACGGCACCGGTACGGTCGATGTGCAGGATCTCCTCCTCCTGCTCAGTACATGGGGGCCGTGTCAATAACTTTACCTCGTCGCACCTGGCGCATGAAGTGCTGTTCACCGCGGAGTGCGCGGAGGGAGTTTGAGGCAAGTGAGCGACACTCAGCCGCACGACGCTCAAGGCCGCCTCCGCGATCTCGATGAACCTCATTCAGGGGCATGGTCCCCATGACCCAAGCAGCACAAGAAGGTCAGCCACGTCGGTTGATCCGTTGCCGTTCAGATCTGT
>CAZFZT010000141.1:0-3903 GCA_964523675.1 uncultured Isosphaeraceae bacterium | reverse complement strand
GGCGGCATTCTTCCGAAGCATGGGCTTTGCGCCTGATCGATGGACTGAACTGGCCGACGCTCTCAAGCGGCACGCATCGGAGAACGAGGTCGTGGGCGTTTATCCGAGCCGATTTGGTGCGCGCTATCGCGTTGAGGGGCCAATGGCTACGCCTCGGGGTCGCTCGCCGATCGTTCGCTCAATATGGTTCATCGATGCCGAAGCGACATCACCTCGTCTGGTCACGGCTTATCCTGCGCCAAGTAGGAGAAGAAAGGGATAGAATGAGTTATGACGGCCATTCGTGAACTTGATCGCGTCGTCCTCACGCAGGATCTCCCTGGCACTGACTTCAGGGCCGGTGATGTGGGTACAGTCGTCCTTGTTCACCGTAACGGCGAAGGGTATGAGCTCGAGTTCTTCAGCGTAGCTGGCGATACGATCGATGTGGTCACGGCCGAGGCAACCCAGGTGCGACCCGCTGACGAAACAGAGGTCGTCCATGCTCGGCGACTGGTGAGCTAAATCGAAGGGAATGTTGCGCGGTACACTCCTGCGCCGCCATGCCCATCATCGTCATCGCCATCTTTAGACCAAAGCCCGGCAAGGAAGACGAACTGCTCGGCTGCCTGCGCGATCACAAGCCGCTCATGCGTCGGTTGGGCTTCATCACCGGCCGCGAGCCGATCGTCATGCGCGCCCGGGGAAACGGCGAGATCCTCGAGATTTTCGAATGGGTTTCGGAGAAGGCCATCGCTGATGCGCATGAACATCCCGAGGTGCGTGCTCTTTGGGACCGCTACGAAGAATGCTGCACGCACGCGGCGCTCAGTGATCTGGCCGAAGCCAACAAGATGTTCCCCGGCTTCGAGCCGATCACGATGTAGCGACTCGGCGCCCGGCGACGGTGCATCAGGCGTCCATGGTGTATCATCCGGGGCGACATGCAGCCGTCGCCACCACCGATGCAGGCATGTGTGCCAAGGGACCGGGTGACCGGCGGCCCGCCGGCGCGCTGCACGAATTGCTTTTATGTCATTGAAGGACTCGCCGAAGCGCGGTGTCCCGAGTGCGGGCGCGGCTTTGATCTGAGAGATCCGTCAACATTCACGCGCAGGCCGCCGTTCATGTGGTGGACGTTCTGGCTGCCCGGCTTCATCACGGCTGCGCTTGTCGGAGCGGCTTCTATTGTCATTCTGGTGCTGATGGGCGCGTGGGGCTGGGCGCTGTGGCTGGCGGCGCCGCTTGCCGCCGCTGCCCTGCTTGGCTATCGCGTTCGTGTTCACATCATCTCATTCATTCTGCTCGGCATCATCTTTGTTTCGCCGCTCATCGGCACTGCGATGATGATGAACGTCGCAGGGATGTTCTGCGGCCTCATCCTCGCTGGCATTTTCATCGTGCCGATTCTCCTCGGCCTCGGCGCGGGCGCGGCTGTGCGTTTCTGGCTGAAGAATTCATCATTCAGCCAGCGTGAGTATCTGCCGATCCTCATCGCCTTACTGGTGCCGATTCTGTGCGGCCTGATCGAGAAGCAGACGACTCCCGCCGCTTCGCCTGAGCGCATCAGCACCACGCGCGTGATCGATGCGCCGGTCGATGCTGTGTGGCAGAGCATCATGTTCTATGAAGAGGTTGAGCACGAGCCGCCGCTGCTGCTGCGCATCGGCCTCGCGCATCCACTGGCAACCACCGGTTCATCACGTGAAGTCGGCGACATCAAGACATGCCTCTACAACAAAGGCCGCATCTCGAAGCAGATCACCGCGGTCGAGCGACACCGCTTGCTGGCGTTCACGATCATCGAGCAGTCGATCGGTTACGAGCGCGATGTGCGCCTCACCGGCGGCCGGTTCGAGTTTGAATCGATCGGCGACAACCGCACGCGCGTCACGTTGACGACCGAATATGAACCGCTTCTCTCGCCGCGCTTCGCCTGGCGGTGGGGCGAGCGGCTGGCGGTGCATACGCTGCATGAGCACGTGCTCAAGGGAATGGCGATCGAGTCCGAACGCCTCGGCCGGGTCGCGACATCGGGGAGGCGCGCCTCGCGATGAAACTCATCGTGGATCATCGCTGGCGCGTCAACGCTTCGCATGCGTTCAATCTGCCGCTGTCTGCATCGGCCGTCTGGGGCCAGATGCGTGATCTGCTGCACTTTGTGTCACTGGATCCGCTGCATGTAAGACTTCGCTTTGCTGATGAGCATGACTCGAAGCCGATTCCGAAGCCGGGCGACGCCCTGGTGATTGAGCATCGACTGTGCGGTCTCGGCCCCAATCGCAGGAGCCGGTTGCTGCGATGGCGCGAAGGTCGCGGCTACGCGATCAGCGATCTTTCGCAGCGCGGAGCGCACATCGGCTTTCCACACGTGTGTATGTATGACTTGCAACCGGTCGGCACGCGCACAAGCCGCCTGACGATCACAGCAAGAGGCAAATGGACTGCGACGCGTCTGCCTCGATGGCTCGTGAAGGCGTGGCTGTGGTGGGTGCTGCGAGCCACCGCGGCCCGCATCCGCGCGGAGATGATGATGGTTGCAGCGGTTCAAGCGCGTCATTTGCGCGGCGAGAACGGCTCACCGCATTCCGGACAGCGATCGACGCTTGCGCGCAGGTCGTAGCCGCAGGTCTTGCACAGGCCGCTCGGCGTGGGCTTCTGCAGGTTGTGCTGAATGCCGTACACGACGAACATGAAGAAAAGAAGAATGATGTTGAGCAGCGCGCCTTGCGAGAGCGTCCAGAGCAGAATGCCGAGGAAAGACTCAACCGGGATGATCGGCCCCAACGGTTCAATCACGGACCCGGTGAGGATGCCGCAGATCGTGTCGAGGAAAAGCCCCGCGGGGTAGAAGATCGTCAGCGCGATGCGCGTGCCGTAGCCGATGTAAGCCGTGCGCCGCACGAGCACGTTCCGGTTCATCCGCCGCACACGCTGCGTTCCGGTGATGAAGGTGTAGCCGGCGACGAAGATACCGATGCCGGTGAGCATCGCGGCAATCTGCAGCGGCTCACTGAACTCGATGGTGACGGCCGTGTACAAACTCGGCGCGGCGCTGATGCCGCAGATGACGGTCCAGATCGCGATGCGCTGGAGAAGTGATCCGGTCATGGGCATGGCGACTCAGCAGTGTATTGTTGCGCAGGCATACGCAGTTCGCGCAGAGATGAACCGCGCTGCGCGAATCGAACGGCTCCGAGGATTGCCATAAGCATTGCAATGATCTGATAGCCGCTCACGCCCAGCGCGATTTCAGGCGTCTCTCGCATGAACTCGTGCAGAAAGCGAAACACGCCGTAGGCGATCAGGTACACGTGAAAGCGGTTGCCGGGGAGCCAGTTCATTCGACTCGCGCCGAGGGCCCATAGCAGGAACAATACGTTGAACGCAAGTTCCACGTACCGCGCCGGCCAGCGCGACATCCCCTGCGCATCAATCAGCGTCCACCACTGCGCTTCGCACACCCGTCCCGCGCAGCACCCTTGCACTGCGCAGCCGACTCGGCCGAGCACGAGCGCAAGCGGCACGAGTACCGCAAAGTAATCGCCGGTGGCCCTGCGATAGTTGAGTCGCGCCTTCGCCAACTCTACCGCTGCGTATCCGCCAAGCAAGCCGCCGGTGATGCTTCGCCCGCTGAGCAGCACGCGCCAGTCATTCAGATGCAGCCAGACCTCAGCGAACAGGAATGCAAGGTGCGCACCAATCAAGGCGCCGAACAGCCCTCCGAAGTAGATGATCGTCAACCGCGCATCACGTTTGGCCATCCTGCTCCACATGAATGCGCTGAGGAGTATCGCAATGACTGCGAGTGCACCGTAGATGTTGACGCCTTGGATACTCATGGAACGTATGTGCGGAACATCAGATCAACCATAGCCGCGTGCCGGAAGGCCGCGGTTTGATGTGAAGCCGCCGCGCGCATCA
>CAZFZT010000140.1:0-4127 GCA_964523675.1 uncultured Isosphaeraceae bacterium | reverse complement strand
TAGCCGCGGGGCGGCGCGTCAGCGGGCGATAGAGCGAGATTGCGGAGGAACCGGAGGTAGCCGGTCCCGGCTTTATCAATATTCGGCTCACGAACGATGCACTGGCGCGATTCCTTGAAGCGATGGATGACGAGTCGCTGGGCGTGCCGCGCGATCCCGACACGCACACCGTCGCCATCGACTTATGCGGCGTGAACGTGGCCAAGCAGACGCACGTTGGTCACTTGCGTTCGACGATCATCGGCGATGCGCTGGCGCGCGTTCTTGAGCGGCTGGGCCGAAAGGTGCATCGCGAAAATCATCTGGGCGACTGGGGGTTGCCCATCGCCATGGTGCTTCATCAACTGCGAGCGGAGCGGACCGATCTTGATGCACTCTCCATCGAAGCGCTTGACCGGGCGTACCGCGCAGCCCAGAAGGCGGCGCAGGAAGATGAAGCGATCCTTGAGGGCGCAAAGCACACGCTGGTCAAGCTGCAACAGGGTGATCCGGAAGTGCTCGCCGACTGGCACAAGCTCATCGACATTACGCTCGAAGCGGTGTACGAAAGCTTCGAGATGCTCGGCGTGAAACTCGGGCCGGAAAACAATCGTGGGGAATCGTTTTACCGGGATCGGCTTCCCGGCGTTGTTGACGCTTTTGTGCGCAGCGGTGTCGGCGTCGAAGACGACGGCGCGATCGTCGTGCGCTTTACAGATCGCGAGCGGCCGCTGCTCATTCGCAAGTCCGATGGCGGCTTTCTCTATGCCACGACAGACCTCGCAGCGATTCGCTACCGTGTGCAGGAGCTCGGCGCGGATCGGGTGATTTATGTTGTTGATGCGCGGCAGCGCGACCACTTTCGTGATGTTTTCGAGGCGGCTCGCATGATCGGCTGGGACGTGACGCCGGACAACACCAAGGCCGAGCTGCAGCACATTCCGTTCGGCTCGGTGCTGGGCCCGGATCGCAAGCCGCTCAAGACGCGCAGCGGCGAGAACATCACGCTTCGGGAACTGCTCGTCGAGGCGATCGAGCGCGGCACGAACGAAGTCGTCCAGCGCGCCGCCGATCCCAAGGCCCCCACACACGGGTTGCCGGAGAATGAACTGCGCCAAATCGGTAAACAAGTCGGCATCGGCGCGGTCAAGTATGCCGACCTCTCGACTGATCTTGTGAAGGATTACGTCTTCAACTTCGACCGCATGATCGCGTTTGAGGGCAACACCGGGCCATACATGCAGTATGCGCACGCGCGGGTGTGTTCGATCTTCGCTCGGATTGGCGATTCCGCCGCTCCAGCGCTTGGACATGTTGCCGGGGCGGAATTCATGCTCTCGGAGCAGGAAGAGCGGCGGCTGGCGCTGATGCTGCTGCGCTACGGCGGTGTGGTCGCGGATGTCGGGCGGACGCTTGAGCCGCACCGGCTGTGTACGTACCTCTACGAACTGGCGGACGCGTATAGTGTGTTCTATCAGCAGTGCCCGGTCCTGAAGGCCGAGGATGAACACCTCAAGCGCTCGCGCCTGCGATTGTGCGATCTCGTGCGGCGTGTGCTTGCGGATGGACTTGGTCTGCTCGGCATTGAGGCCCCAAGGCGGATGTAGAAGCATCGTGACGAGAACAAGGCACGAAAACACAGGAGCCGCATCAATTCGTCGTCATCCGCGTTGATCAGTAGTCGTCCGTGGCTCATTTGTGAAGTTTGATTGAACCCATGTCTCCGATTCGACTCGTTGCCGTCGCGTTTCTACTTCTGAGCATTGCTGCCACCGGCATGTTGGTGTATCAACATTTTTCCGGCGCTGCGATTCCCGGCTGCGCGCCTGGCGCGGGGTGTTCACAGGCGGCAGCAAGCGCATGGGGCCGCGTGCCCGGCACGAGCATCCCGGTCTCGATCGTCGGGCTCGCGTATTACGTGGCGGCCTTGATCGCCTTCGTTCACGCTCGCGGCGAGGTTGGCCTGCTGCGATGGATGGTGCGGCTTGGCGTGCTTGGATCGCTGCTCTACATCGTGGTGATGTTCACCAACTTCGGCGACTACTTCTGCGAGTATTGCCTTGCAGGTCATTTGGGGCACTTCGCGTTCTGGGGAGTGATGGAGTGGTCGCTGCGCAAGCCGGAGCGCCAAGGCGCGGCCGTTCAATCGCCGGCTGTCCCGCTGAGCGTGGGCGTGGGCGCATTCGCTCTTGTTGCTGCGGGACTCATCGCAGCGCATACGGTTCAACAGCGCGGCATCGAAGAGACCGCACAGCGCGATTTTGATGAGTCGATGCGACAGATTGAAGAAGGCGGCGGAGGAGATCGCGGCTTCGTCGGCCGATATGTGCGAGGGCCGGAGAACGCCCCCGCCCGCATCGTCATGTTCACCGACTACCACTGCCCCGAATGCAAACGCGTCAAGGAACAGGTCAAGGAAGTGCTGGAGAAGCGCGATGACGTGTCCTTCTCGGTGAAGCACTACCCACTTGATGCAGCATGCAACCGCTTTCTTTCGCGCTCGCTCCACGACGGCGCATGCTGGACCGCGCGGATCATCGAGGCGGCAGGTATTCTCGGCGGCACCGAGGGCTACTGGAAGATGCACGACTGGATCATTGACCGCGGCGGCCATGTGAGCGAGCCGATGCTCAACTACGCCCTGCCGCAATTGGGTTTCCGTCCGAGCGAGTTCATGGATGTCGTTCGCAGTCAGGAGACACTCGACCGCGTTCGAGCGGATATCGAAGAAGCCAACGAACTGGGGGCTTTCGGCACACCCATGGTCTTCATCAACGGCGTGGAGCTGCGCGGCAGGCGCGCGGCCGATGCGCTCGAACGCGCTGTTGTGCAGGCGATCGAATCTGACGCTGCCGCCGGTTCGTTCGAGGATGATCGACCGCCTTCAGCATTTCAAAAACACATTGACGACTGGCGCTTCGGCGCAGAGGCGAACATCCCGCCTCTTGCGCCCACGCGCACCATGGGCAACTCAAATGGGGTCGTCGTCATCGACGCATGGGGGGATTTCGCGGATGCGAAGGTGGCTGAGTTTCATGCACAGGTCAAGTTGCTTCTGGCCGGGGGCAACGATGTTCAGTACACCTTGCGGCATTTCCCCATGGATCAATCCTGCAATGAACACGCGCCGAACACCACCAACCGCAACGGCTGCGCGGCGGCTCGCGCGGCGGAAGCCGCTGCGCAACTCGGCGGCGCGGAGGCGCACCTGGCGATGATCGATTGGCTGTTCAGCGTGCGTAGCAGCTTCACGGTGGATCGTCTGAGAGCGGCGGCAGCTGATATGGGCCTCGATCCTGACCTGCTGGTGCAGCACATGGCCAGGCAGGATGTGGACGCGGTGGTCAGGTCGGAGGCGGCCGGCGCAAAGGCGACGAACATTCGCTGGATTCCGCATGTCTTTGTGAACGGGCGCTTGTTGCCCCGCTGGCAACTCGAGGGTCACGATGTCCTTGGGGCGGTGGCTGATGCCGCCGCTGCCGAAGCGGGTGCCGACGAATAACGCGAATCGTGAGTCTCTTTCGCCCCTCGCAGCACGGTGAGAAGACCGGCGTTGTGGCATTTGACGTGGCCGGTTATACTGCGACCGCCCAGCCGCGGTGAGCGTCACGCTGCGGGTCGGCTCGGTTTCACGCACTGTGCGCGGCCGCGTATCGGGCTTCTGGCGCATTGGAAGAAAGGGCCGAATTATGGCCAGTGGTACGGTTGCGAAGTTCTTCGATCAGAAGGGGTATGGTTTCATCACGCCCGATGGCGGTGGCACCCGGTTGTGGTTTGAGGCGACCATGCGACCTCGTGGAATGCTCCGATTCGTGTCGCCGGTCCTCCGGCCGTGGGCGCGACGCCAGACCCGCAGTTTCCTGGAGGCATTCAAGTCCTGGGCGGAGGCGCAGCAG
Source organism: uncultured Isosphaeraceae bacterium (assembly GCA_964523675.1). Classification (GTDB taxonomy): domain Bacteria; phylum Planctomycetota; class Phycisphaerae; order Phycisphaerales; family SM1A02; genus CAZFZT01. The sequence continues at coordinate 252 of CAZFZT010000140.1, read as the reverse complement.
GGCTAGCGGTAACGTGATGACGGCGAACGCCGGAGTTTATCTCGCGCCCGATCCGCTGCCAGTCAGGCATGGCCTCGGTGGCTCGGGGTTCCGGCAGAGGCGTCGTTGATGCGAAACTGAAGGACCTGGTCCATCGCCGTGGCTGCCTCGTCCTGGAGGTGAGGCAGCACGTGCGAGTAGGTGTCCAGAGTGATGTGAATCGACGCGTGGCCCAGGCGTTCGCTGACGACTTTTGGATGGATATTCTTCGCG
>CAZFZT010000139.1:0-4218 GCA_964523675.1 uncultured Isosphaeraceae bacterium | reverse complement strand
CTGAGTTTGGGGGACGCTCCTCGTTGGAGCGCCGCCCGGGACGGGAGAAAGGCGGTGACTCATTCGCCGCTTGCGGACGCTCCATGGGGGAGCGGCCATCACCAACAGGAGATTTCTTCATGAACCGTTTCATTCAACATCTACTCATTGTTTCGCTCATTACCATCGGCGCACTTCGGGCAAGTGAAGGCGCAGCTTACGCGCAGACAACTGCCATCATTCACGTGGACATTACGAACGGCGACCTCGATCCACCGAATTGGGGGCAGAATGGGTGGGAGGACGATGCCTACCGCTTCCTTCAAGATGCGCTTGAGGCGGCTGGCGACTTGCTTGTCGAGCCTCACAATTTCGACGAAGTCGAAGTCTGGGTCGCGCAGGGCACCTACGCTGCCAATGAGTCAAAGGATTACGACGTAGAGGGTTGCGACCTCTACGTTTGTTGTGAACCTTATTGCAATCACGCGGTTCCTTTCGAACTGCTCAACAACGTCGAGATTCTCGGCGGTTTCAGTGGCGACGGAAGCGAAGTCTCCCGCACTGAACGCCGGCCGCTCGAAAACATCACCACCCTCACCGGCCTGTGGAACGTCGTCACAAGTCACGATAATGACTCAAGCGCACGGCTCGATGGCTTGCACATCGCCAATGGCGCGAAGGGCACGACGGCCATCCATGTGCGGAACTCCAGCATTCTCTTTATGAACTGTACGATGCGCGGCAACATCGACATCCACAACGCGCAGGTGCAGTTTCTCGTTTGCGTCTTCGACGCGCGACAAGGCGCATCTCTGCGTTGTGGCGGCAAGTCGGATGTCATCATCTGGCGCGGCAGGATTGACAGCGCCATTGATGCAGTTCTCCCAACGGAGTGTGTGATCGTTGAAGGACGAGCCAAGGTGTTCCTTGCCGAATCGCGTGAACGAGTTCGAGCACTTCACAGCAAGTAAGGCAGATCATTACACTGACCCTGTACTCTGCGATTGAGAGACGCTGGACGATTGAGCCAGTCGCCGCGTGGCGGTGGTGCGACCGAACCGCGGGCTTCCGCCGCGCGGCTATTGCTGCCTCGAAGGGTCGTGGAGGCGCGGCTGCGAGTGATGCGATGGGAAATCGACCGGGATGTCGAATTGAACGAGGTGCGGCCGGCCCATGTTGGCGAATTTCATCGGTCATGCGTCTCAACCCTCTCCCCTGCGAGTGGTACAATCGGAGTGCGTTGAATCCCCATACATGCTGCGACCTTTGAGGAGTACCCGAATGATCCGTCACGCCCTGACCGTTGCCGCCCTTGCCGGCTGTGCATTGTGCGCTTCCTGCGCCACCAATCAGAAAACGCAGACAGCGGAAGCCCCCGCCGCTCCGGCTGCGCTTGAAGGGGCCAACAACATCACGCTGCGCATCGGCGACCCCGCGCCGCCGCTTGCGATCGGCCACTGGGTCAAGGGCGAGCCGATCGAGGAGTTTGAAGAGGGCAAGGTGTACGTCGTCGAGTTCTGGGCGACGTGGTGCGGGCCGTGCCGCGCCTCGATGCCGCACATCTCCGATTTGCAGGAGAAGTATGCGGACTACAACGTGCAGGTCGTCGGGATCACCGATGAGCCGCTCGAGAAGGTGACGGAGTTTCTCAACAGTGAAGACAGCGAAGGCGTGACGTGGAACGACAAGATGCGTTACACGGTTGCGATTCTGAAAGACGGCACCGTCTTCGACAACGCCTACATGAGCGCGTCCGGGCAGCGCGGCATTCCGACATCGTTCATCGTCGGCAAGGAAGGCCGCATTGAATGGATCGGCCATCCGACACGGCTTGATGATGCGCTGCATGATGTCGTACACGATCAATGGGATCGCGAAGCGGCGGTGCAGGCAGCGCTTCGTCAGGAGGAGGCGCAGCGCGCTGCGATCGCGCGTCGCCGTGAGATGGCCCAGGCGCGCGAGCAGGGCAACTGGGAGAAGGTGCTTGCGATGCATGATGAGGACATTGAGCGATCGGGCGGCAATCCGGGCATGATGATGCAGAAATTCATCACGCTCATTGCGGATGTCAAGACTTTTCATGTGGGCTACGCCTACGGCGAGAAGATCGTCAACAAGGCGTGGGACGATCCTTTTCTCTTGAATCAGGTTGCATGGTTTGTGGCGGATGATCCGCGCGTGGAGAAGCGCGATCTGGCGTTCGCGCTTCGGACGGCGGAGCGCGCCAATGAGCTCACTGAATCGCAGAATCCCGCGATCCTCGACACCCTTGCGCGGGTGTATTACGAGCTTGGCGAACAAGAGGAGGCGATCAAGTGGCAACGCCTGGCGGTTGAGCACGCGCCTGACAACCAGATGGGCGAGGGTATCCGCGAGACGCTCAAGAAGTACGAGACCGAGACGGCGAGCGGAGAACTCTGAGCGGGCGTCAATGGCCGGTGTGGCTCGTGATCGCCGCTGTGTCGCCGCTTCTTTGCTGAGCTCCTGCGCATGGCGAGCTGCCGCTGCGCGGCCGGTGACCGGCTGAATCATGGCCGGATGCGGTGCAAGTGGCGGCATGGTCAGGAGCGGAGACTCGCCATTCGGAGCTGCGGCTTCGGGCGGATGTGGATGAGTTGTCGATAACCGCGCGCTGACTGGGGTTCGCGTAATCTGGGGGCGATGCTGTCGCGTTGCCGATACCACCTGGCAGCACGCGCGATCGACGCCCACACTGCACCTTCAGACTCGAGTTTCACGCATGGATGCATTCAGAATTGAGGGCGGTCAGCGACTTGCCGGCCGCATCACGATTGACGGATCGAAGAACGCCGCCCTGCCGCTGATGGCGGCCGCGCTGCTGGCGTCAGAGGGTGAGTCGATCACGCTGCGCGGCGTGCCGGACCTTGTTGATATCAAGAACATGATCGGCCTGCTGCGCGAACTCGGCTGCGAGGTGCGCGGCGGTGAGGAGGGCGAACGATGGAACGGCTGCATCGGCATTCGCACCGTCGATCCAAGCGAAACCCATGCGCGATATGACATCGTGCGCACCATGCGCGCGAGCATCTGCGTGCTGGGGCCGCTGCTTGCCAAGCGCGGCATGGCGCGGGTTTCAATGCCCGGCGGCTGCGCGTTTGGGGCGCGCCCTGTTGATCTGCATCTGCGCGGCTTGGAAGCGCTTGGGGCGATGATCGAACTAGAGGGCGGCGATATCGTGGCAAGGGCGCCGAAGAGCGGCCGGCTGCGCGGGGCGACCGTGTTCCTCGGCGGGCCCTTCGGATCGACAGTGCTCGGCACCGCGAACGTCATGTCGGCTGCCACGCTTGCTGAGGGAACGACGATCATCGAATCGGCTGCGTGCGAACCGGAGATCACCGACCTGGCGAACATGCTCACTGCCATGGGCGCGAAGATCAGCGGCGCGGGCTCGCCACGCATTGTGATCGAGGGCGTCGATGAACTTGGCTCGGCCGATCACAAGATCATCGCGGACCGCATCGTTGCAGGAACCTATGCCATTGCAGCGGCGATGACCAATGGAGATGTGATCCTTGATGAGTTCCCGTTTGATTGCCTGCTCGCAGTGCTGGACAGGTTGCGCGACATCGGGGTGAATGTTGAGCCAGTTGAACCACGGAGGGCCACGGAGAGACACGGAGGAGGGCGAGAGAATGGAGTTGAGTGTCACGGCACCATCGGTGATGCTGCGCACGCATTGAGATTGAACGGTGGCACAACAAAGCAATCCAAATCGCTCTCTCCGTGGCCCTCCGTGGCCCTCCGTGGTGAATCGATTTCATGTTCAGTGCGGATCACCTGCGATCAGCCGCTCAAGCCGACGATCTTCACGACGCAGCCGTATCCCGGTTTTCCGACTGACCTGCAAGCGCAGATGATGACGCTTCTGAGCATCGTCAGCGGCAACTCGATCGTGACGGAGAAGATCTACCCCGAGCGGTTCATGCACGTGGCGGAACTCTCGCGCATGGGCGCGCAACTGTTTCGCCAGGGGCCAACTGTGGTGGTGCAGGGCGTTGAGGGGTTGATCGGCGCGCCGGTGATGGCGAGCGATTTGCGCGGCTCGGCTTCGCTTGTTCTGGCCGGCCTGGTCGCGCGCGGCGAGACGACCGTCAGCCGCGTGTATCACCTTGATCGTGGTTACGTGCGCATGGAGGAGACGCTTCGGTCGCTTGGCGCGATCATTGAGCGATTCAATCCAGTGGGACAGGAGCGCCTTGCGACGCCGGAACTGATTGC
>CAZFZT010000138.1:0-4450 GCA_964523675.1 uncultured Isosphaeraceae bacterium | reverse complement strand
TCAATCCACCCCTTCGTCCAGAGCGCTGCCAGCGTCGTGGCGATCATGAACGCCGCCGGCAGACCTGCGAAGAGCCATCGCTTTCGGCGGCGCAGCAGCCACACCGCCGCCACCGTCAGCGCGAGCGCGCCGATCAACTGATTGCCCGAGCCGAAGATCGGCCAGATCTGGTCGTAATATTGATTCAGCGCAAACGCCAACATGCCGCCGACCGCAAGCGCCGTATTCGTGACTCGCCAGTGCAGCATTGCCGGCACGTTGCCTCGAAACAGGCAATTCCATAATTCTTCAAAGAGATACCGCCCCAATCGCACCGCCGTATCGAGCGTCGTGATGAGAAACCCTTCGATGATGAGGATGCCGAACACCGCGCCGACATCGATCGGTATGCCGAGTTTGCCAAACGCCTGGCCGCATCCGAGCGCGAAGGCCAGCACCGCATTGCCGCGGCCTTCTTCAGGCCAGACCACGGACATGTACTGGCTGTGTGTCAGTTGACTTGCAACCGTTACCAGGACGAGCAGCGCGAGGAAACTCTCCAGCAGCATCGCGTTGTAGCCGACCCGGCGGCAGTCGCTTTCGCGCGATATCTGCTTGACGGTCGTCCCCGTAGCGACGACAGAATGAAACCCGCTGATCGCGCCGCAGGCGATCGTAATGAAAAGGAAAGGCCAGACACCGCCAAGCGTTTCACTGCCGCGCTCGATCGTTGCCAGTGATTCAGTGCTGATGCGCTGGTCGCCAATACCCGCAACGATCGCGCCGATCAGCAGCAGAGCGATCCCGCCATAGAGAATCTGCACGTTCGTGAAGTCGCGCGGCTGGATGATGAGCCACACCGGAATCCAGCAACTGATGAACACGTACGCCGTCAGCGCGATCATCCAGATCTGCCTGCCCTGCGCAGCGTGCTCCGCCAGCGGCATCGGATACCCAAACCCGAGGTACACGCTGACGGTGCAGACGACCGCTGCTATCGCAAATGCTGCCAACCCGTTGATGAGCCGCCTGTACAGCAGCAGGCCCAGGATCGGCGCGAACGCGGTGATGATGATGACGCTCGTCGTTGCAATGCCGCCCACCTGCGCATAGACCACGCCATCCCGCTCGATCGTGCGCAGCACCGTCTGCTCCGTGCTCACGCCGAGGTTGGAGATCTCTGTGAGCGACGTCAGCGCGACTGCAGAAAGGTTCAAGAAGATCGCGTTGATCAGACACAGAACAAGGATGAGGATTGCGATCAGCAGCAGGAAGCCGCCGCGACCGAGCGTCCTGTGCGCGATTTCCGCGATGGTCCTGCCGCCTTCGCGGAGTGCGACAAACATCGTGGTCATGTCATGCACCGCGCCGTAAAAAATCGCGCCGAAAATGATCCACAACCACGCCGGCCCCCAGCCGAACACCAGCGCGAGAATCGGCCCGACGATCGGTCCGGCGCCAGCGATCGATGCAAAATGATGCGCAAAGACAACCTGCGTCGGCGTCTTCACATACTCCTTGCCATCGGCGAATTTTACCGAGGGCGGCTCGTTGCCATCATCCTGCTCAAAGACGCGGCCGATCCAGTACGGATACGTCCTGCCTGCAATGAGCAGAAGCAAGCCGCCGATGCCGATGACGAGGAGAATGTTCATACCGGCTGCTCTGCAGCATGGAACCGAAAAGTACACGCTGACGCAAACGGATGATAATGAATCGCAGCATTGGCCGCGTGCCGGCCGGTCGCAGTTTGTACTGAACCATCACGGCCGTTGCGAAAACTCGTGCAGCGAGACGCCTGCACCACCACGATAAGATGTAGCGCCATGGCTCCCGGCTCGTCGATCCATCCCACATCCATCCGGTGTGCGTCATGTGGTTACGACCTCTCGGGCACGGCTGTGGGAGGCGTATGCCCTGAGTGTGGAATGCTGGTTGAAGAGACGATCAAGGCGAAGACGCGCGGCCCTGATCCGCTGCCGAACAACGGCTGCGCTTCGTGGTCGGTGGGACTGGGCATCCTTGGCATGTGCTTCTGGCCGGTCGCGCCGGTGGCGCTGGCGCTGTCCATCCTGGCCAACCGCCAGATGCGGCGAGGTCAGTACGCGAAGAGTTCTGAGAACGCGGCCATGATCGGCGGCATTCTGGGCTTCCTGGGCACACTGTTCATGACCGTCGAAGTGCTCGGCATCTTCTTCGGATAGCCGGGATATGATGACCTGGCGCGACTTCTTCAGAAAGGTTGCTTCATGAGCGCTACCCGAATCCTTCTATCACTGATCCTGCTGCTTGCATGGCTTTGGTCGCCCGGTTGTGGCGTGACGCTAGTCGATGCTGACGATGCCAGTGGCCAGTCGCAACGAAGTAACCACAGGGAGCGCGATGCAAAGGAGCAGACGACACGCATGAACGCGAAGCCGATGTACTCGAAATCCGGTTACGACATCACCCCACTTTCGCGCGAGCAGGTGGAGCAACTTGCCCAGAAACTCACGCCGGAGCAATACCGCATTACGCAAAAGGCGGGGACAGAGCCGGCGTTCTGCGGCACGTTGCTCGACAATAAGAAGCAGGGCACGTACTGCTGCGTCGTATGCGGCCTGCCGCTGTTTTCAAGCGAACACAAATTCAAATCGGGCACCGGCTGGCCGTCGTTCTTTCAACCGATTGATAAGGACCACGTGACCGAGAACATCGATCGCTCGCATGGCATGATTCGCACCGAGATCAACTGCGCGCGGTGTGATGCGCATCTTGGTCATGTCTTCAATGACGGTCCGCAGCCGACGGGTATAAGGCAGTGCCTCAATTCCGAAGCTACGGCTTTCTACGAAAAGGATAAACCGCGACCAGTTGCAAGCAGACCGATCGAAACGGAGGTGGCCTACTTCGCAGGCGGCTGCTTCTGGGGCATTGAACATTACTTCCAGCAGGGGCCCGGCGTGATTGACGCTGTCAGCGGATACATGCAGGGCAACAAGGAGAAGCCGACGTACAAGGAAGTGTGCAGCGGCATGACCGGTCACGCTGAGGCGGTCAAGGTCGTTTTCGATCCCAAGCGCATCTCGTACCGCCGGTTGCTCGAAGCATTTTTCGACATGCATGACCCGACGCAGCTCAACCGTCAGGGGCCGGATGTCGGCACGCAATATCGCTCAGGAATCTACTTCGTAAGTGAAGCGCAGCGCAAGGAAGCTGAGAAATTCATTGCAGAGCTGCAGAAGAGCGATCGCTTTCGCGGCCGCAGCATCGTTACAGAAGTGGAGAAGGTCAAAACCTTCTGGCCGGCCGAGGAATATCACCAGGATTACATTGCCACCACCGGCCGGGTATGTCACGTCGCAGACCCTTGGAAGAAAGAAGAACTCGTTAGGGAAGGCGCGCGATGAGGATGTTCCAGCGCAGCAGGCGGAGTGCTACGGACACTCGCCCCATGCGGCAAGCAGCACGAGCAGGTCGGCGACACCGACACTTCCATCGTTCGTGAGGTCTTCACTGCATCCACCGCACTCACCCCACACGCCGAGCAGTTGCAGCAAATCCGGTACTCCGACACTTCCATCCTCGGAGAAGTCTTCCGCACAAGGAGGTGAATTGATCCACACATTCGTGCCTTGGCAGCGGCCGGCGACGATGTCATTCCACCCGTTGCCCGTCATGTCGAAGACAGCGAAGTCGAACACGCCTGTGAGCTGGCTGGCCGGAATGTTGCCAAGGTCTTTGGTGTAACTCGGCAGCGGAAGGTTGCCGTTGTTGCGAAAGATGCCTGAATTGAAGTTGCAAGTGATGACGTTGACGTGAACCGCGCCGGTGAGGATGTCCTTGAATCCGTCGTTGTTGAGGTCCGCCAGGACGACATTGACACCAAGATCAAAGCTGCTCAGCGGCACGATCACGTGCTGCCATTCGACGCGCCCTTGCGCGTCGTTGCCCATGTTGTACGCTACACGATCGGCTCCTCCGTCGCTGATGACGAGGTCGAGCAGCCCGTTGTTGTTCAGGTCAGCGACCGTGATGAAATACGGGCCATGGCTATAGAACTGATGGTGAACACCGCCGTCATTGAAGTAGCCAGGGTTTGATGGACTGTTGTAAGTGATCGAAGCGAAAAGCGGACTGAAGTACGCCGTCTGCTTGATGATGTCGCGATGCCCGTCACCGTTGAGATCTGCGATCGCAACGGACGCGCTGAACTGCGACCACGCCATGTCTTCAGTCAGCCGAAGGGTCGTTTCGTCTGTGAAGTAACCGTTGCCGTCGTTGACCAGAAGACGATTGTTGAAGTCCATGGTGGGAGCGGGATTGTCTTCCGGAACGTCGTAATCACCGAAGTAGAGGTCGGGAAAACCGCTGCCGGTCAGATCGCCTGCTGCGATGGAGCAAAACCGAGGCGCGTGTGGCATACCCTGATCATCCAGTCCGGCTAGTTGCGGAATCCGCTCATGCTCGAAGCGCAGGCCCTGCCAGGAAC
>CAZFZT010000137.1:0-4725 GCA_964523675.1 uncultured Isosphaeraceae bacterium | reverse complement strand
AGGTGTGGCAGGCGCGGCTGACTTCATTCAACAGCCGAAGGATTGTGACCTTCGATGCGCCGGTCATGCGGACGATGGTGTTGACCGAGCAACCTTCGCAAAGGGCTGCGATGATTCGAGTTCGCTTCTCTGTGGTGAGGCGATTCATACCAATTAGTGTAGCCACAAAAATACCACAAGCAAGTTGTGGCTACATAAAATCTACAAAAACTTGACTGTGGGATTCTCGCGGCTACATTCAAGGCAGAATGGCCGGACGCCCGACAAAGCCAGCAGAGGATCGGCGCACCAATACCCTGCGCATCCGCCTCACAGAAGCCGAACGGGCTATACTTGATCGCTACGCCGCCCAAAAGACGCTTGAAACTTCTACATGGGCGCGTATGATGCTGCTAGAGTTGGCCGAAAAGAATCACATGAAGAAGCCCCGCAAGGGGAAGAAATCAAAGGGCACGTGAGCCGGGCTGCAACCCGGCCCACGGCCCGCGCGGGATCAGCGACGGCTCAGATCCCAGGGAAGTAATACCGCTCTCATCCGCCGATAGAGAGCGTGTCCTGCACGTGCGTCATGCACCATGACAAGACCCTTTCAAATGTGCCCGTTCGCGGGAGAGATAACGAATCAGTTCCCGTGTTCGGACTAGACTAGGCCGCTACCAGCGGCCTTTTTTATGGATAGTGCATATGGCAATCCTCTATGTTCTATGGGGGCTGTTCCCGCCAGCCCTACGCGGTCATCGTTCTTCGTGACTCTCTTCTCTTTCGTACTCGATCCGCGCAATCCGTAGCGACTCGGTCGTGAGCCGGAAAGTTCGCTCGCGTCCCTTGCGCGATTTCTCAAAGTCTTCGGCGTTGGTCGTATAGACGATCGAGTGAATGGTGCCCGACTTGATCCCGGTCTGCTCAACCATCTCTGCCTTGGTCAGCCACTGGTTGCTTCTCCGCAAAAAGTGACGAGCAAGACGCGCAAAAGTGTTTGCCCGCGGCGTGTTCGATCCGTTGCGTCGCGCTAGGCCCATGCCGGCACTCAACTCGCCGATCAGACTGGCGGCTTTCTCAGGAGACTTCTCATTGAGCGCGCTAAACCGCTCGACGATTTCTGCTTGAAGCCGCAGTGATTCTGTAAGTGTGGTAAGTTTCGACATGGCGGATTTCCCTCGTCGCGTGTGTGTGAGTACCACTACGATACGCACAGAAGCGACGATTTCCCAATTCCATGCCGAGTTTTTATACAGCCCCTGACAAACACCGGACACTTTGCAGGTTTTACTTGCATAGTTTCCCACACACGCTAAGAGCCATGTGGGAGATCAGCGGCGATGGCTTGAATCGGTGTCCCGCGCCTCACTCCGCTCCGCGATCTTGTCGATCATCGACTTCGCCCGCACGTTCGGATCGCGCTCATCACGCTTTGGCTTCGGCGTTCGCTTACGCTTCGCGGGTCGCTTGTCCATGCCCTATTGTACGGGCCGGGCCGATGAACGCGCCGTGTCAGTTTGATTCAAACTGTACCAGTACCCATCGATCACGCTCCGCTGCGCGTCGCGGCTCAACATCCGCGCTCATCCGCATAGGCCTCGGTCTTCGCACCTCTTTGCCCAATCAACATGCCATTTGAAATCGAAATCGTCCACGCCCGGCAAATCCTCGATTCTCGCGGCAACCCGACGCTTGAATGTGAAGTTGCCCTCTCAGGCGGCGCAACCGGCCGCGCGGCCGTGCCCTCCGGCGCATCGACCGGTGAAAACGAGGCCGTCGAACTGCGTGACGGCGACAAAGCCAACTATCTCGGCAAATCCGTCGAGAAAGCCATCGCCCACGTCAATGAAACCATCGCGTTCGAGCTTTATGGCATGGATGCGCGCGAGCAGCAGGAGGTCGATCACGCGCTTCTGGAACTCGACGGCACCGACAACAAATCCAAACTCGGGGCCAATGCGCTGCTTGGGGTTTCCATGGCGGTCGCGCATGCAGCCGCAGCCGGCACCGAACAACCGCTCTACCGCTACCTTGGCGGAACCGGCGCGAAGGTGTTGCCCGTGCCGATGCTCAATATTCTCAACGGCGGCAAGCATGCGGACAATACCGTTGACTTCCAGGAGTTCATGATCCAGCCGTGGGGCTTTGATGACTTCGCCACCGCGCTGCGGGCCGGTGTGGAGATTTACCATTCGCTCAAGAGCGTGCTGCACGACAAGGGGCTTTCCACGGCAGTCGGTGATGAAGGCGGCTTCGCGCCGGACCTCAAATCGAACGATGAGGCGCTTGAGTACATCGCCCTTGCGGTCGAAAAAGCCGGCTACACGCTTGGCGAACAGATCTTCATCGCGCTTGATCCCGCCATGAGCGAACTTGCCAACGAAGCGAAGAAACTCGGCAAGGAGGGGTACTGCTTTTTCAAGAGCGATCCGCAGCGCGTGGCCACGAGCGATGAAATCATCGACCTCTGGGAGCAGTGGTGCAGCAAGTATCCGATTCGCTCGATCGAAGACGGCCTTGCAGAGGACGACTGGGATGGCTGGCGCACATTGACGCAGCGATTGGGCGAGCGCGTCCAACTCGTCGGAGATGATCTGTTCGTCACAAATCCGAAGTTCCTGCAAAAAGGGATCGACGAGAACTGCGCGAACTCGATCCTGGTGAAGGTCAATCAGATCGGCACGCTCAGCGAGACATTCGATGCGATTCATCTCGCGCACCGCCACGCGTACACGACAGTCATCAGTCACCGTTCCGGCGAAACGGAGGATGCGACGATTGCCGACATTGCAGTGGCGACGAATGCCGGGCAGATCAAGACCGGCGCGCCATGCCGCAGCGATCGCAATGCGAAGTACAACCAGTTGCTGCGCATCGCGCAGGACCTGGGTGACCGCGCGGTGTACGGCGGCGCGATGTGAGTCGCTCGAGACCGACATTGAAAGGCCTTTTGCGATTCCCGTGTTGGAAGGCTTCCCAGCAGCCGCGTGCCGGCAGGCCGCGGTTTGGTTGTGCGGCGCCTTAACGCCGCAACCGCGGGCTTCCGCCACGCGGCTATTCGTCGCGCTTATGGCCTCTGAGTCAGAACGCGGTACCATGCCGCCATGGCGCAACTGACGTATCACACCGCCGGCGAATCGCACGGTCCTGCATTGACGGTGCTCGTCAATGGCATGCCGGCCGGACTCGATGTCGATGTCGAGTTCATCAATGGCGAGCTTTCGCGGCGGCAAGGCGGGTACGGTCGCGGCGGGCGCATGCGCATTGAGTCCGATGCCGTGACATTTCTCGCAGGAGTGCGACGAGGCCGCACGACCGGCGCGCCGATCGTCATGCAGATTCCGAACAAAGACTCGCGGCTTGATGACCTCGCGAAGACGCCGCCTGTTTATCGGCCGCGCCCCGGTCATGCCGACCTCGCCGGCTCGCTCAAGTGGCTCACCACCGATTGCCGGGAAACCTTGGAACGAGCCAGCGCGCGGGAAACGGCAGCGCGTACCGCAGCGGGCGCGCTTTCCCGCCTGTTGCTGCATGAGTTTGATATTGAATGCTTCGGCTTCGTGCGCGGCTTGTTGGACGCCATCACTGACGTGGAGGTCAGTTTCGATACCCTGGAGGAGTTGATCGCGCTGCGCGAAGCGTCAGAGGTGTACTGCCCCGATAGCGCAGCGAGCGCGCGCATCATTGAGCACATTCATCAGGCGAAAGTTGAGAAGGACACGGTCGGCGGCCTTGCCGAGGTGCATGTCTTCAATTGCCCGCCCGGATTGGGTTCGTGCGTCAACTGGAATGAAAAACTTGATGCGCGGCTCGCCTATGCCGTCATGAGCATTCAGGCGTTCAAGTGCGTCGAGATCGGGCTCGGGAAGGAGTGCGCGAATCGGCGCGGCAGTGCTGTGCATGATCCGATCGGTTACGAATCTGGGATGCGCGAAACCGCTCGCGTTGGATTTGTGCGGCAGCGGAATAATGCGGGCGGTATTGAGGGCGGCATGAGCAACGGCGAGCCCATCGTGGTGCGCGGGACGATGAAGCCGATCTCAACGCTGCTCAAGGGAATGCCGAGCGTTGATCTCAATACGAAAGAGGCCGAGCACAGCGCGTATGAACGCTCTGATGTCTGCGCCCTACCTGCGGCAAGCGTGGTGATGGAGAACGTCGTCGGCTTCGAGATCGCCCGGGCATTTCTATCCAAGTTCGGCGGCGACACATTGCATGAAGTTCAACATGCGTACGAAGGATTCCTCGATATGGCGCGCTCGCTGCCGGTTGAACCGATTGTGGCCGAAGGTGGTGCCGAGCGTGAACAGACGGAGGCATGAGGTTGGCTGCCCTGTGGTCGCGTGAGGCCCCATGCGGCGGCCACGTAAAGCGAGAGTGACGTTTTCCTCCTATGACCGAAGCAGATCGCATTTCACGATTTGAAACCGCCTACAACCGCATCGAGCGAGCGATAGCTGAGGCGATCGACGGTGGCGAGAGCCGGCGCAAGCATTCCTTCTCCGCGAAGGTGCGCATCCTCGCCAACCGCCAGCGGCGGTTGACACGGTACAAGGACTTTCTCATGGAGATCGGGGAGTTGCGCAACGCGCTGGTCCACAATCGCCTCGAGGAGGATGTGTACATCGCGGTTCCGAGCGAAGAAACCGTATTGGAGTTGGAGCGCATCGAGCAGGCGCTCTTCTCGCCGGAGCGCGTCATACCGAGATTCGAGCGGCATGTTGTGACGCTCCAGGCGGATCAGTC
>CAZFZT010000136.1:0-4787 GCA_964523675.1 uncultured Isosphaeraceae bacterium | reverse complement strand
GGTCCTCCATCTGAATATCCATTTCGCTCATGATACCAGATTGACTCCGCCATTGACGATGAAGGTGCTGCTCGACTGGCGGCAGCGGCTCAGGCGTCTGAGAAGGGGGCGGGGCAAGAGCACAATAGGCGGCCTGCCCTACACTGACCGCACATGGTGCTCCTCCAGACTTCTGCGCTGTTGCTCCTCGCATGTGCTGCACTGGCGCTGTGTTTTTGGGTTGTCGTGTGGGTGCGTCTCCTGCCGTATGTTCGCAGCAGACCCACCATTCTGGCTGGTCTTGAGAATGGGGATGCGCAGGCGACCGTTCGCGCCACTTCGCTCTCGGTGATCGTGCCTGCACATAACGAAGAGCAGATGATCGCTGCATGTTGTCATTCCCTGTGCGCCCAGGATTTTCCCGGCCGGCTCGAATTCATCTTCGTTCTCGACCGATGCACCGACCGTACCGCAGAGGTCTTACGGAAGAGCGCTGAGCACGAAAGCCGGGTGATCATCATTGAGAATAGTTCGTGTCCTGAGCATTGGGCCGGCAAATGCAACGCCGCCCGCATTGGATCAGAGCGGGCAACCGGCGAGTTCATTCTGTTCACCGACGCGGATACGCAGTTCGATCCGGCGCTTTGCCGCGCTGCGGTCTCTCTTGCGCAGCAGCGCGGCCTGGCGCTGTTGAGTCTCTTGAGCACCCTTACGTTCGAGAAGTGGTTCGAACGCATTGCGCAGCCGGTGGCGACCATGCAGTTGATGCGCATCTACCCTCCCATGCGTCAGCGTTCTCTCCAGCCGACTCGTCCGTTCGCCAACGGCCAATTCATGTTGTTTCCCCGCGCATGGTATGAAAAGATCGGTGGTCACGCAGCTGTCCAGGACGACTTGCTGGAGGATCTTGCTTTCGCCTCGCGCGTGCAGGAAACCGGGGGCCATGTGGCCTCGTTCTTTGCTGACGGCATGTTGCGCTGCGAAATGTATGAGTCGCTCAGTGAGTTCCAAATCGGTTGGAAGCGAATCTTCATCGAGGCGTGTCGGCGGAAGCCGAAGCGGCTTCGAAAGCACGCGCGGCGATTGCAGGTGATCGGCGTGCTCCTGCCGCTCTTGCAGGTGCTTGCTCTGGTCATGACCGGTGCGCTGTTCATCCATGGGTACATCGTCCTGGCATCGGCATTGCTGGGCACAGTTGCGTTGGGCTGGATCGCGCAGCTTTGGGCTCTTGCGCGGGCCTATGCGCTTGGCGGAGCGCCGCGATGGGCCGCATTGTGCTATCCGGTGGGCGCATGGCTCGTTGCCAAGGCGATGCTTCATGGCGCCGGCGATCTTGTCCAACGCCGTGCGGTGAAGTGGGGCGGCCGCGAGTATGTACTCGAACCGAGATAGAAGCAGTGACGCGGGCTGCTCCCACCCTGATTCCTTGAGTTGGCTCTGAGAAAAACATCCTCCCAATGCGAATACTGCTCACGAATGACGATGGAATTGACGCGCCTGGTATCGAGGCGATGTTCGACGCCCTTCAGGGATTGGGGGAAGTGGTCGCGATCGCGCCTCGGACCGTGCAATCGGCGGCCGGGCACGGCATCACTTATCGTGAGCCGCTGATGACCGACCATGTCGTGGTCAACGATCGCATGAGCGGCATCGCGGTTGATGGCCGGCCGGCAGACTGCACAAAGGTGGCGCTGCGCGCGATCTGGCAGGAGATGTTCGGCGATGGCGAGCGACCGGACCTGACGGTCTCCGGCATGAACAGCGGGGCCAACGTCGGCATCAATGTCATCTACTCCGGGACAGTGGCAGCCGCTGTCGAGTCCGCGTTTCTCGGCGTGCCCGCCATTGCGGTCAGTCTTTACATGGGCAAGGAACGCGCCAAGGTGCGTTTCGGCAGGGCGGCATGGATTGCGCGGCATTTCATCGATCTGATTCTGAAGCGCGATCTCGATCCACACAGCGTCCTGAATCTCAATATTCCTCAGACCACTTCTGATGACGCTCCAATCCCTGAGCTGCGCGTCGTGGAGATGAACACCGCGCCCGGCATCGATGCGTATGAGCGAAGAGTCAGTCCGTACGGCCAGGTGTATTACTGGGCGGCCGGGGATGGGATGGAGTTCACGCACACCCTTGAAGGGTCAGATGTTGAAGCGCTTCGAGACGGCTGCGCAACGCTTACGCCGCTCACCTATGCGCTGACTGATTACGCGCGGCTGCAGTCATGGAAGGAGCACTTCATGGTCGTCGCGAAATAAGTCTCGACGTTGATGCTTGATGCGGCTCTCGAAAGCCCGTAGATTGCACCCTTATGGCCAAAGGCAACGCGCAGAACGCCGATACCAAGAGTCAGGAACGTCCCGCCGAAGACCTGAGCTTTGAACAGGCAATGGAGGAGCTTGAATTGATCATTGAGCGCATTGAGCAAGGGCAGATCGGGCTTGAGGAAAGCCTCGCACAACGCAAACGTGGCGATGCGCTAATCAAGCGATGCCGGGCTGTCCTGGATGTGGCGGAGCAGGAACTGAAGCAGGTGAAACCGGAGTAATGGCCGAATGGGGCGGGCTGCCACGGCGGCCGTTCTCTTCTCGTTGGATGTGTTGACCTGTACCTGTTCACCATGTGGTTCATGCACCTGCCGCTCCTGCTGTTTGTCTTCGCCTTCGGTGCGGCCGTTGGATCATTCATCAACGTGGTGATCTATCGGCTGCCCATGGGGATGAGCGTCACCATGCCGCCGAGCCGGTGCCCGACCTGCGGCGCGAGATTGACCTTCTTCTGGGAGAATCTGCCGATACTCGGATGGTTTCTTGTGCGGGGTCGATGCCGATATTGCGGTGCGGCGATCAGCGTCCAATACGTGCTTGTCGAACTGCTGATGGCGCTGTTGTTCGTTGGTCTGTACTTGCTTGTGTACATCGTGCATCCGCAATTCGGCTCACCGGACCTGCTGGCGATTCAGTGGTGGAGCGCACCATGGAGCGTCGGCTTCTTCCGCACATGGCCGATCTTCATCGCGTTCGCCTTTCTCCTTGCGGCTCTCTTTGCGATGACAGTGATCGATGCGCGCACGTTTACGATTCCCATTGAGATTCCGCTGTTCATCACGTTTGCCGGTTTCATCGCTTACGCGATTCAGGGTTTCTTGCCGCTGCATCCGCAAACCGCACTTCGCAATGCGTGGCCGGTGCCAGCGACAGACTGGCAGTGGTTTGCGGTGACGGTCGGTGCGATGGTCGGCCTACTCATCGGGATGATCCTGCTCAGGACCGGCACGCTGCGGTACAGCTTCGCAGATTACCACGAGTATGTTGAAGCGGATCAGGTGCTCGGCGATTACCCGCATGCCCGGCGTGAGATGCTCCTTGAGATCGCCTTTCTCCTGCCGATGATCGTCGGAGCCGTCGCCGGCTGGTTCTTAGGCGTCTACTTGCCCACAGATGGACCGCCGGTTTTTGTGCAGGCGGTGGGGGGTTCCTTCATGGGTTATCTCGCAGGCGGAGGGCTGGTCTGGGCGATCCGCATCCTTGGCACGCTCGGCTTTGGTCGAGAAGCGATGGGGATGGGCGATGTGCATCTGCTGGCCGCAGTGGGCGCGGTGGTGGGGGGGATCGATGTCATTTTCATTTTTTTCCTCGCGCCGTTCTTTGGCCTGTTGTGGGCAATTGCGTCAATGGGGGCCGCGTCGCTGCTTAAAACCTCCCGCCGGGAGCTGCCATATGGGCCTCATCTCGCCCTGGCGGCGGCGTTGGTGATCGCGTTTCGACCGTTCTTTGAACAGGTGCGCGAGGCGTACTTGCCCTTTTTGCCAGCGCCGGGGCTGTGGTGAGGAGAATGAAATGTGTGGATGAGTTGTCATCTGCGAAGCGCGATCTGGCCGAAACTAGTACAATCCGCCGCCCTCGCCCACGGGCGCTAGATGGCGGAGAACAGAGCCGCGGCGCTCACGAAATGGAGTTCACCTTGCCGCAGCCGGGCAGCGGGCCCGCTGCGATGTGAGGCAAACGCAGATAGAAAGGAATTGCTCTGATGTGGACATCACGGCTGATCGGAATCGCCCTTGCCGGCTCGCTTCTCGCGCTTGGCGGGTGCCAAAATGAATTGAAGGCCACAAACGAACTTCTCATGGAGGAGAATCAGGCCCTCCGCGCGCAGCTCGACGAGCGCAACACCGCTCTGGATTCGCTAAGCATGACGGCGTCCGAGCGCGAACGCGAACTCGCCCGAATGCGCCGCGAACTTGAAGACGCCCGCACCTCTCGGGCAGTGCCTGCAAGCAGAACCGGCTTTGAAGGCATCGAAGGCGTTACCGGTACGATGGGGGCCGGTGAAGTCACTGCCACCGTCGCCAGTGATCTTCTCTTTGCCTCCGGCAGCGCGACGCTCCGCAATCAGGCCAAGCAGTCGCTCGATAGCGTTGCGAGCGTCTTGAACGGCCAGTATTCCGGCAAGTCGATCCGCATCGTCGGCCACACCGATACCGACCCGATCAAGCGCAGCGGCCATAAGAGCAACTATCACCTCGGCTTCGAGCGCGCATTTGCCGTTCGCGAATACTTGATCTCGCGCGGTGTCTCAGCGAATCGAATCCACATCGCGAGCTTCGGTCCCGACCGTCCGGCCGGCTCCAAGGATAAGAGCCGTCGCGTCGAGATCGTGGTCTTGATGAATAAGTAGTAGCGGTGTAACCGCTCAGGCACACACACGAAGAAATCGCCGCGCGACATGGATCGCAGCGTTGCGGGGATATACCCGCGCGCAGCGGCTGAGTGGGGTTGCATTGCGGGAAAGGGGGGGGCGGTGTTTCG
>CAZFZT010000135.1:0-4876 GCA_964523675.1 uncultured Isosphaeraceae bacterium | reverse complement strand
GTGGCAGATCGGGTACGGCACCGCTCAATATCTCGTCGAAGAAGCATCCAACGCAGGTCATGACGATCCGATGATGCGCCACATCGTCGTCGGCCGCGACATGCGCAAGAGTTCACCCGCTCTCACTGAGGCCATCAAACAGGGCATCCGCGATTTCGGCGCCCACATTATCGATGTCGGTCTCGTCGATACGCCATTCATCTACTTTGCCATCAACTACCTCGGCTGCTGCGGCGGAATCATGGCGACCGCGTCGCACAATCCAGCCAACTACAACGGCTTCAAAATCTCCAAGATCGGCGCCAAGCCCGTCGGAATGGCCACCGGCCTTGATGAAATCCGCAGATATGCAGCCATGGCTGACCGCGAAAAGGTCACGCCGGGCGGCGGCCGCGAGGAGACGCGCGATCTCTGGGAAGCTTACCGCAAGCACGTGCTGAGCTTTCTCGATGAGCGGCTGCTCGAGGGCTCGAAGAAACTCAAGATCGTCATCGATGCATCCAACGGCATGGCGGGCACCATGGTGCCGCGCGTCTTCGATGGCGTGCCGGGCCTCAAGATCACAAAGATCAACTTTGACAATTCAACAGGCGAGTTCAAGCACGAGCCGAACCCGCTGGTTGACGCCAACCTTCAGGAAGTACGCGAGAAGGTGCAGGAGTTGAAGGCGGATTGCGGCTTCTGTTTCGATGGCGATGCTGACCGCTGTATGGTGGTCGATGAGAAAGCCGAGATCATTCGCTGCGATTATCTCGCAGCATGGCTTGCGCAGGAGTTTCTGCATGAACATCCCAAGGCGGCGGTGATTTATGATCTGCGCTCGACCAAGGCGCTGCCGGAAATGATCAAGGCGGCGGGCGGCAAGCCGGTGAAGTCGCGCGTCGGGCATGTCTTCATGAAGCAGAAGATGGCTGAGTTCAGCGCGATCTTCGGCGGTGAATTGTCCGGGCACTTCTACTTCCGCGATAACTTTCATGCGGATTCGGGAGCCATCGCGCTCGCATCAGTGGCGACCGCCCTCGTTCACAGCAACAAGCCGCTCAGTGCCCTTATCAAGCCGGCTCGAAAATACGTGCAATCCGGCGAGATCAATTTCGAAAATGAAGAGAAGGAACTCGCCCTGGAAGACCTCAAGGGCGCGTTCCCCGATGCAAAGATCGAGGAACTCGATGGCGTCACCATCAGCGACAAAGCCTGGTGGGCCAACGTCCGCATGAGCAACACCGAACCGCTGCTGCGGCTCAACCTTGAAGCGAACGACGAGAAGACACTGAAAGAGATGCTCGATGACATTTCGCAGTTCCTCGGTAAACGCGTGGCCCATTAGAGCGTTTCGCCGCAGAGAGCATTACACCACAGAGGCACAGAGAACACAGAGAACACAGAGAAAAGCCAAGATGGAATGACAGCAGAGGGCAAGCCAAGCAGATATCCCCGACATTGGTTTAATCCAGGCCAAAGCCCTTGCTGTCTCTGTGCTCTCCGTGCCTCTGTGGTACATTCGCTCTGAGATCTGAGATGACCGCATGAACACGAAGACCTTCTTCAATCATTACAACATCGCGGAGAATCCCTTCCGCGCAGAGGAAGCGCGCCAGGATGCTGTGTTCGCGCGGGTTGAAACCGCATGCCATCACCCGGACTACTCCAAGATTCGCGGCGAGTTCGATCGGCCGTCCTCCGCCATCGTCTTCGGCGAGCGCGGCGCGGGCAAGACCGCCATCCGCATTCAGATTGAAGATGATCTCGCAGCGCATAACCGCAGCAATCCTGAGTCCAAGTGCCTCGGCATCGCCTATGACGAACTCAATCCGGTGCTTGATCGGCTCCAGCAGCACCTGCGCATGAAGTCGCCGGATGAATCGCTGGCGAAGATTCGACTCACCGATCACATCGATGGCATCCTTGCGTCAATCGTGCCTGGCATCGTCGATCAGATCCTTGGCGAGACGCGTAACGAGCCGCCGCTTGTGATTGACAATTCACTGGCGAAGCGCTTCCGCGCGCTCGACCCGGCTGCCAAGCGCGATTTGCTGCTGCTTCAAGTGTGTTACGACCGGCCGGATGAGGCGGATTTGCGCACTGCGCGGCTGCGACAAGCCATCAAAGCCAAATCACGCAGCATTCTTCCGCTGCTCAAGTGGTCAGCCGGCATCGTCGCGTTCATTGCGCTCGGTCTGATGCTCTATGTCCTCTTTGCTGATCCTCAGGAATACCGCTGGCTGTGGATGGCGGCCGTCATCATTCTGGCTGCGGGCGCGATCGGGCTTGTCGGCCGGTGGGGCTGGTTGTGGTGGAAGGTGAGCGCAGCCGCTCGTTCACTCTCATCGTCGCTGCGCGTGCTGCATCGGCCTGCGCTTTCGTTTCCTAAGTCGCTCTCCGTCCTGAGCGTGCATGATGTGATCACGGCTGATCTGCCGATTGGCGAGCATGACGATCCGCGCTATGCCATGATGCAGCGGCTGCTGCGCGTCATTCAGCCGCTGGGTTATCGCTCGATCGTTGTGCTCTTTGATCGCATTGATGAGCCGACGCTCATCAACGGCGAGCCGTCGCGCATGCGCTCCGTCGTCTGGCCGATGATGAACAACAAGTTTCTTCAGCAGAACAACTTCGGCATCAAGATGCTTCTGCCGCTGGATCTCAAACATCTGCTTTTCCGGGAAACGCAGGACTTCTTCCGTGAAGCGCGGCTGGACAAGCAGAACCTCATCGAACGGCTCACGTGGTCCGGCGCGACGCTTTACGACCTGTGTAACGCGCGCGTCAATGCTTGCCGGGAGAACGGCGAGCCGATGTCGCTGACTGACTTCTTTGAAGAAGGCGTGACGCAGCAGGACATTGTCGATGCGCTCGATCAGATGCAGCAGCCGCGCGATGCGTTCAAGTTGCTCTACCGCGTCATCCAGGAACACTGCGCCAACGTGCCCGAGGAGCGGCCGGTCTATAAGGTGCCAAAGTTGACGCTTGATACGATGCGCAAAGAACAAGTCGATCGCCTCGCCGGCATGCTGCGCGGCGTCCGGCCGGGCTGACGGAGGGAGGCATGAAATGGCTCATCCTGATCTTGATGAACTGCTCAATGTGATACTGCCGTTCGCGCAGCAGCAGTTGGAAAAGCACGGCGGATTCTTTCCGTTTGGGGCGGCTCTTGGGAGTAACGGCGATGTCAAGGCACTCGCGGGCTACGACGGAGATGAGGCGCCCGGTCCTGATATAGTCGTCGAACTGCTGTTCGACGGCCTCCGGTCGGATGCTGCGTCGGGCTTGATTCGCGCCTCCGGAGTCTGCCTCGCGATGACCGTGCAGTTGCCGATGCAATCCAAGAAGAGCGACGCGATCTGTGTTCGTCTGGAACACAGGGATGGCGACGCCGTACATGTCTTTCTTCCATACCGAAAGGGTCTGCTTGGCCGAGTGAAGTACGGAGAGTTGGTCGCGGAAAAGGGTGACCGACAAGTCTTTACCTGATCCGGGTGTCGTGGTCGAACGGAATCGAGCCGCCCCCGGAAGGGCGCGATGGAGTGAAGTCCACGCCGTTGCAGCATGTGCGCTGCGTCTGAATCAAGCATGCTCCGCGCGCTCACGTGGCCTGCGGCTCCCTCCGGTCGCCTTGACCACGGCACCCGTGCAGACATGCGCTGCGATGCCGGCCGACGCCGCGCGATTGGCCCCCGGTCGGGTGTTCCGCGCGGCTTGCGTTTGACGATGCTGTTCGGTTCTCGGCGCGATTGACCGTCACAAGGTGTCCGTGACCGGGGGCTAACTGGGCGGCGGGCTCATCGTCTTCAGCGAACTGCCGCGAGTGGTGTTATGCGCGCGGTGTCGTTCGACGCTTGATAGGCGAGACGCCTGTACCACTGATCGTGATTCGTCTTAAGACTGCTTTGGGCCGTAGGTTGCAGCAACGCCCTGCCAGGTGGTTTCGAGTTCCTTGATGAGTTTCTCGAAGGCTTCGCGCTCGGCGTTACGCCTTGATTCATCGACGGCCGCTGCGCTGGTCCATGCGTTTGCGAGGCGCTTGGTGTTGGCGGTTGCTTCCGCAAGGCCGTAGATGTAACCGTTGCGCGTGTCGATGAGCGCGGCGGAGACGCTGCTGGTGACTCGGGCTTCGCGCTCGGGGAACAGGCCAATGGTGATGGCGGAGAGCGGCGCAAGTTTGCTTTCGCTGCCGAAGATGGTGTCGAACGTGTATAGCAACAGCATGTCTGCCTGCACCTCGGCGGCAGCGCGGCGAAGTTGCAAGTCTGATGTGATGCGCTCCGAAACGACGAGCCGATTGAGCGGCACGAGACCGCGAATCATGGGCAGCGATGTGAGGGTGTTGAAGTCTTCATCGCGTTCAACGTCTCGCGTGGTGACGATGGTGAAGGAGCCGTGGCCGTAGCCGCGTGCTGTGTGCGAGTGGTAGCCGCGCCCCTGCACACGGACAATGGCGATGCTGGCGGGGAAGGACGCGAGTGGTTTGCGATCGAGTCGTTCTGCGATGGAGGGCTCGGTTTGTTTAAGTTGTTCTTCATCGGTCAGGCCGAGTGCGCGAAAGTCGGCCGCTCTGCCGGGTGTGGTGTAGGAGGCGCAGCCGGCGCAGCAGACAGCGGCCGCGACGAGGGCGGTGAGAGCGTTGCGGGAGCGGATCAACATGGGCGTGTCTCCTTATGGCGTTTCCGTGTGAGGGGAATGCGATGGAGACACGGAGCGGGCTGGAGTATTCCGCGGCCAATGGCAGTGGGATTGATCTTGGCTTGACCCCCGGCGTCGCTTGGGTGCCACTGCGCGGCTTCTGCGCTTTGCCCCGGCTTGGAATGGCGAGACCCGGACTTGAACCGGGGACACCCGCATTTTCAGTGCGGTGCTCTACCAACTGAGCTATCTCGCC
>CAZFZT010000134.1:0-5387 GCA_964523675.1 uncultured Isosphaeraceae bacterium | reverse complement strand
CTCATGCTCGAAGCGCAGGCCCTGCCAGGAACCTTCTGCAAGTGCGAGATTGACATAGACGCGCGGGTGCGAGATATGCTTCGGCGTGCCTTCTGAAAGTGTGGTCGAGGTTACCACATCGCGCCAGCCGTCGTTCTGAAGATCGATGACCACGACGTCGCGGTCATTGGTCGGCGTGAGAAAGCCGTTGTCGCCTTGGACATCCGACGCAGCTCCATAGTTCGAAGTGCGATCGACTAGCACGCCGTTCTCATTCATGAACAGCACGTTTGGGCGCGCTCCCATTGTCGAACCCGGCTGCTTGCGCACGACCACAAGATCAATCCATCCATCATTGTCAAGATCGCCCCATGCATAATCCTTCTCCTGCGTATCGCCGGAGCCGACAGAAGGCGCTGCGATGAGGCGAGACGACGTCTGATGCTCAAAGGTGATCCATTGTGCCGAGGCGCGACAGTTCAGGATGGCGATGGCTGCCAGACAAAGCGCGTGCATGTGCATTCGGGTCATGTCGAACTTCCTCCACGAGCCGCGATTGTACCGTGAGTCTGCTCGCCGGCCAAGACTTTTTTCTAGATGTTGCTCGCACAGGTTGGGGCCCAGACTGTGGTCCCAAGCCAATCGCAGCTGATCGAACCGATGCTCGTTTGCCGGAAGCACATCACTTTCGATGAACAATCGAAGCGGATGCGCTGCGCTTCACCACCTGCACAGATCCCGTCTCAGCAGGCGCATGCGCTGCATCGAGCACCTCGCGCACCATCCGGGCAATCGACTCCGGATCAATGCCGGCTTCCGCAAGCTGCTCGCCGCGAGATCCCTGATAGATCCACGATTCAGGAAGGCCAAGGCGCGTAATCAGCCGTGTATCGAGGTTCATCTCCGCAGCCGCTTCGAGCACGCTTGATCCAAAGCCGCCGGTAATCGAGTGATCTTCAACCGTGATGATCGGCACGTTTTGCTCGAGGAGCGAACGGATCAACTCTCGATCAACGGGCTTGGCGAAACGGGCGTCATAGACATTCACCTTGTACTCGCTGTGACCGTTGAGTTGATCGAGCGCCTTCACTGCATTGATCGCCATGACGCCGTAACCGAGGATCGCAATGTCCGGCGACTCATGGGTGCGCAGCGCCCGCGCCTTGCCAAGCTCGAACGGTGGGCATTCACTCGCAAAGAGATCGCTCACATCATCGCGCGGATACCGCACAGCCGACACGCCCTTGTCATAGTTGCGCATGAACTCAAGCGACGCCTTGAGCGACGGTTCATCCATTGCCGCCATGAGGACAGCATTCGGGAAGATGCGCAGGATCGACACATCGCAGAAGCCGTGATGCACCGCGCCGTCGCCGCCGACCACACCCGCCCGGTCAAGACACAGCCGCACCGGAAGGCCCTGTAGCGCGATCTCCTGAAACACCTGGTCGAATGCCCGCTGAAGGAACGTCGAGTAGACCGCAAGGAACGGCTTCCATCCTGTCTTGGCAAGACCCGCCATCATGTCCATCGCGTGCGATTCACATATGCCTGTGTCCCACGAACGATCCGGGAACTTCGGCAGCACCTTCGAGATGCCGGTGCCATCAGGCATCGCTGCGGTCGCGGCAACGACCTTCGCATCGCGCGTCATCAGTTCGACCATCGCATCGCCGAACGCGCTGGTGAAACTGCGCCCGCCGCTCTTGATCTCAGTTCTGCAGCCGCACACGCTGAACGGCTTGGGCGAATGGAACGTCGTCGCGTCGCTCTCCGCAAAGTCGAAGCCCTTGCCCTTGACGGTATGCACATGCAGCACCATCGGCCGGTCGAAATCCTTGACTTCGATGAGCATGTCGATAAGGTCGCGAATGTCGTGGCCATCGATCGGCCCGACGGTAACGAGCCCGAACTTCTCGAACCATGCGTCTTCATTGATCGCGTCCTTGAGCATCTCACCGGCGCGGTGATACATCTCGCCAAGGATTGACCCGCCGGGTAGCGAACGCAGCGCGTCCTTCGCAGCCCGCTTGACGGACAGATACGCCGGGTTGACGCGAATGCGATCGAAGTACTGCGCGACCGCGCCTTGGGGATGCGCGATCGACATGCCGTTGTCGTTGAGCACGACGAGGAACTGCCGCTTGAGCGTGCCGGCGTTGTTCAGCCCCTCCATCGCTACGCCGTTGACGATCGAAGCGTCTCCGATCAGCGATACCACGCGCCGGCCGTTTGGATTCTTCTCCGGGTCGAACGCCTCGCCGGAAAGCGTGTCACCCCGCGCCATTCCGACGGCCGTGGAAATGGCCGTGCCAGCATGGCCGACCGAGAACAGGTCATACGCCGACTCGCGCGGCTCGGGAAAGCCCGCCATGCCGTCGCGCTTGCGCAGCCGGGCCAGCATCGGGTATCGGCCGGTGATCAACTTGTGCGGATAGCACTGATGTCCTACGTCGAAGAGCAGCCGGTCACCCCCGGAATCAGGTCCGAAGTCAAAGACGTAATGCAGCGCGAGGGTCAACTCGACCACGCCGAGGTTCGGCGCGAAGTGGCCGCCCGTCTTCTTGATCTGCTCGCAGATGGCGTGGCGGATCTCGGCGGCGAGTGTCGGCAGTTCGTCGATCGGCAGCGCCTTGACGTCGGCCGGGCTCTTGATGTTGGGGAGGAGTTTCAATTCCATGCGGGCGGGCCTTGATGTAGTGACGGGGCACGAAAGATGTGCGTATCCGCCGAAAGAAAGTCAGCAGCGGCCAATCATACCGCGCAGTCGCGGTTTCCGTACCGCAGCGGCCATTAGCATAGACTCACTTCGTTCTGATCGCCATGTACCGGCACAGATCGGCCAGATGCCGGGCAGGCCCCGAATCATCTATACCCATCGGCTCAAGCGCATTGAGCGCCACCTCCTCTAGCCGGGCAATCTCGCGCCTCGATTCCTCAAGCCCCAACACACCGGGGTACGTCAATTTACCCGCGTCGATGTCCTTACCGCTGGCCTTGCCGAGGTGCTCCGATGATTGTGTTACGTCCAGCACGTCATCCACGATCTGGAACATCAGCCCGACCGCTTCCCCAAAATCGGTAAGTCGCCCGAGCTGATCCGGATTCGCCGCGCCGCAGTAGCCACCGATTCGACAGGCCGCTCGGATCAGCGCGCCGGTCTTGTTACGGTGAATGAGGACGATCTTCTCACGATCGGATGGCTTGCCGATTGGCTGTTGGCTATTGGCTGTTGGCTTTCCGGCTCTTGCCGTTTTCGTCTCTGCGTGGCCCTCTGTGGCCCGCCGTGGTGAAACTGCTCCGGAGCCGGCAGCCGATCTGCCGAACCCAAGCGTGTCATAGACCTGCCCGGCGATCATGGCCGAGGTGCCGCGCGCCAGTTCCATCGTAATCGCCGCCCTGCACTGCTCATCAAGATCGCACTCGCCGATGATCTCAAACGCCAGCGACATCATCGCATCACCCGCCAAAATCGCCATCGCCTCACCGGCATGAACATGCAGTGTCGGCCGGCCCCGCCGCATGTCATCATCATCCATCGCGGGCAGATCATCATGCACCAGCGAGAAGGCGTGGATCAACTCAAGCGCCGCCGCCGGCCCGATTGCATCAGCCCGATCGCCACCCACGGCCTCGCATGAGCGAATCGCCAGCAGTGGCCGCAGCATCTTGCCACCGCCCAGCACGGCATAACGAATGGCGTCAATCAAGTGCGGCGGCAACTCGGCGCGCGAGAGCCGCGCATCGAGAAATGACTCGACGCTCTCAACGAGCCGCCGATCTACATGTTCCGCATTCTCCGGTTCCGTCGTCAGGGCGTGGCTCACAGGACGATTGTACACGACGACAGTGGATCGAGCGGCCACTCGCGTTTTACCTGGCCCGGAAGCGTCCGGCCGTTGGGCTTTGCCAGGGCCGGACGCCATTCTCTTCTCGGTGCAGTACCGCTGTGGAGCGGCTTAGGAAACCTTGATACGCCGCGGCTTGACTTCCGCGCGCTTCGGCAGCGTCAGATGAAGTACGCCATCGCTCATCTTGGCACTCACCGCCTCTTCATCGACCGGCGTCGGTAGTGCGAAGCTGCGACGATATCGCGTGTACCTCCGCTCGTTGAGCAGCATCGAACCTTCCTTCTTGTCCGTCGTCTCCTCCTTGCGCTCGGCACTGATGGCGAGGACGCCCTGTTCAATGGTCACATCGATCTCGTCACTGCGGAAGCCGGGCATCTCCGCCTCGACGTAGATGGCATCGTCATCCTCAGTGATGTTGACGGGATACGTTGTCGCACCGATCGCGCCGCCGTCAACCCCGCCGTCACCCCACACCCTTCGCAAGAGCCGACCAAACTCACGATCAATGTCGCTGATTTCTGGAAAACTCGCTCGTGACAGAATAGGCAGCATAATGAACCTCCTTTTGCACAAAATGTTTGATCGCAAAGTGTTCGCAACCAACCTACACGGTGTTGGCCTGTTCAGGAAAAAGCGTTGCAACAGCTGCGCCACCGGCAATCAGCATTCTGATCGACGTGCATCACAGTTCGGCTGACAATGCGGCACTCCGCGTCATAGAAGGTGACAGATTGGCACACACCCCTGGCGCAGTGAACTTCAGCTCGGCAAAGGTGCATCGGAGCGTGCGCTGCCAAGCGCATTCACAGTTGACGCGAAGCTGCCGCTCATGTACGTTCTATGCTGCCCGGTGGCAACGGGGCCGCTCGGGCACGATTGAACGATTCCTACGTAGGGGAACAGCAATGGCGAGAATCACCGGTGAGGATTCGAGACCTGCTCAGCGGAGCAGTGGCCAGTCTACGCGCCCAGATTTTGGATGGGGGGGGGCGCCATGAGAAACGGCGACAATCAGAGGCGGCTTGGTCGTGATGCGCTCAGCGAAGATGAATGGGAGGGGGTCGCCGGGTCACTGAACCTGACGCCGCAACAGGTGGTCGTGGTAAAGGGCCTCTTCGACAACTTCACGAAGGGGCGGATCGCTATGGAGATGGGCCGCTCTCCGCACACTGTGGATTCGCACGTTCGAATCGTGTTCGCACGGCTTAATGTGAGTTCGCAGGTGCAACTAGTTGAGCGCATTTTTATCGAGCACCTTGCGCTCCAGGAAGCTGGGCCGGGTAGATCGACCCACGCGACTCCGTAACGCAATCACGTGGCGCAGATGCGTGAATTGCAATGTAAGCAACGTGCAGTAGTTTGTATCGCGAGCAATGAAGTCGCCTGTGCAGGTGACGGCTCACGACCTTCTTCAAGGAGAGCTCGACATGACACGTCTTGCAGCGACCCTCTCTGCCCTATTCCTGCCTTTGACAGCGGCACATGCGCAGATGATGCAAATGGTCCTGATGCCGCCTTCTGAAACGGAGGTCGGTACACCACTCGATCGAACGGAGT
>CAZFZT010000133.1:1815-5418 GCA_964523675.1 uncultured Isosphaeraceae bacterium | reverse complement strand
GCCGCTGTATGGCGACTGCTCGGTCAGTTTTAGCACTCCACCGGAGTGCGAGCATACGACGCCAGCAATCTGGCCGTTGATTGCAGCAACGATCGCAGCATAATCTGCATAGTCTTCGTCAAGAATCACATCGTATGCGCCGACCTGAAGCGAGATCGGATCAGCCAGGAAGGAAAGCGGCGTGATTTTGACGGCGGTGATGGTTGATGCGGTGCCGGCAATACTGACGGAGCTTGTGATCGAATTGACGCGATACTGCCCATCTTCCACGCCATACATAAGCACCACGTCGCCGGCCGCTAACCCAAGGTCTGCAAAGCTGCCGCGCACCTTGTCGCGCAGCGGTGCATAGGGCGTCCCGCCACCATCCACGATTTCAATCGTGCGAATGCGTGCGATGATCGAAACGATGTTCCCGACCTCCCAATCCTGAGGCGCTATTCCTGCCCCTGGCGGGATCACGATCGAATTTCCATCTATGACGAACGTGCTTGCCGTGGCCTTTGGCGTTCCGGCCGTGCCGGCCGTCATGCGCAGCCCAGCGCTACCTGTCGTGCTGCCGACCTCTGGCGCGTTGTACCAATTGCGGTGCGCCGGGTTTCCAGAAACGGATACGCCAGGTCCGAAAATCTCGAATTCGGCAACGTCCGTCAGATCAGTAATTCGCGTTTCACCGATGCGAATGTCGTCATCGTTGATCGCGAACTCACCACGCCCGATGCACAGCAGCACGTCGAGCGACTGCTTTGTCGGGCTGGTGAAATGCCGGCGCGGCTGCACAAGGTAGTCCGGGAAAACCTTGTGCCGACCAGCAATCTCTGGAATCACCCCGTTCGGCTTCGGCCGGTTTGCAGTAAGCGCGGCCTCTTGAAGCCTCTGCCCTTGCCGGCCATTCTGCCCAAGCCTAGGAATGTTTGGGCGAAGCAGAAAGCCAACTGCCACCGCAGCCACGAATGCGATAATAGCGACTGTGATCGGGTCGAAGCCTCTCGCCTTTGGTCGAATTTCGATGTCTCGCCCGCAATCAAGGCTCGCCCAGTCTGCCGGCTCGATCTGCTCGCCATCGGCAGTAACGACGATAGGCTGATCACCATCATGGCGGTAGCTCTGGCAGTTTTTGGAAAGCCAGTCGTGCAGCGTGCCGCTGGCCTCGTGTGCCTCGATCGGCTCGCCAGGAAGCGCAGACGGGAAGATTCTAATTGTCATGCAACGTCACCTTCGCATGCTGTCGCAGATAATCGGGAAGCCAGCGCCAGGACGCCCCGCGCTTTTCGTCCGAATCGATCACGGCCAGCCGCCCGTCAATCTCGATAACGATGCCGATGTGCATGCACAACGCACCACGCCACACCGCAACCAGTGTTCCGGGGCGCGGATCTGTCACCTCGCGCCAGCCGTGCGCAATCATGTCGTGCGCCGCGTGCGTCAATGCACGCTTGTCCTTGATGTCTGCAAACGCCGGCAGAATGTCGCCGCGCACGGCCTCGCGCACGATGCACACTAACCCCCAGCAGTCCGAGCCTTCCAGTCCGCGCCCATATGCCACATAGGGAATTGCAAGCCAATCATTGATCATCGGAAGTACTTCAGTCCCGGCGCAAAATTCAGCGTGTAGAAATTGCGCGGCCATGCGGTATTGATCAGGTCGAAGAAGGCGGCATTGATCTGGATCGTCCCGCCGCGCATTGACCCGTCGCGCACAACGAATTTCAGCGGGCGCGATGCCGGCGCCGTCTTGTCGCTGGCGAGGTAATGCCGGAAGGTGAGATATACCCGCGCGCCATCATCAAGCGCAGCGTCGATTCTTTGTTGCGCTTCGCCGGTCACGTTGTCAATCGCGAACGTCAGAACCTGCGTGCCGCTCGTGTCGCGCTTCGGGAGTGCAACCGCAACGCCAGCCGCGCGAAACGTGAGCGTTCGCGCGTCCTCTGTCGTGAGTGTCTGATCCTCGAAGCCGCTGCAAATCAGGATCGGGTCGGCCCACGCAGAGCAGGAAAGCTCAATCGCTGGGATCACAACATCATTGCCGCCTGACGCAAAAACGGTTTCCAGGATCGTCATGCTGCCGGCCACTCCTGATTCATGGCTTTATCGAAGATGTCGGCAAGCGGGACAAACATGGCCCCAGCCCCGCCCCAGCCTTCGGCCAGCGTCTGACGCTCGCGGATCTCGATATCTGCTGAGAACTGCCAGTGATCACGCGCAACGAGCTGTGGCCCGCTGTACATATCGGCAAACCGGCACTCGTAGTCTTGAAGCCCAACAGGCGTATTCAGCCGGCAGTTGAACCACTCTGCGCCGTCCTCGATCTCGTATCGAAACCATGACTCGAATACCTGCGCCTGCTGCCGCGTGAGAATCCACGACACGGAAACAATCGTCGGCACTGATGTATAGCGCCTGCGCTGCCGCACGCGGCCGGACTCCAGTTCCGAGCGCATGAGCGGCGACACATGCTGTAGCTCATAGCCGCTGCGTAGCGGCGTCGGCAGGCCGGCGGGGAAGTCGATTGCAGCCATCAGTAGCCTCGTCTTTGCAGGCCGAACGCCTGACGGATTGCCTTGCTACGCGGCCCGTCGCCCATGATGTCGGCGACGAACACGTCTAGCTCTCGCGAACCGTTGTTGTCGCGCTCCTGCGTCTGACCGGCGCGGCGCTTGTCCTCGATCAGATTGACCGTGACATTGCCGCCACCCATCTTGTTGTTAGGAACGACAGCGCCTGACGTGCCAGGTACGAAAAGCTCCGGGCCGCGCTCGCCCACAATGTAGGCCATGCCCTGCGAAACCGGGCCACCGTCCGCGCGGGCACCAACGGCCGCAGCCGACAAGCTCGCCACAGTCGCCACGAATGGCGAAGTTGCAGCAAGCGCAGCCCCTGCCGCTGCCGGCGCCATCGCAGGGCCGACAATCGGGATTGCCGCCGTAGCAGCAAACGCATTTAGCGCGGCCATCTGCTGCGCCGCCATCGCCTCGAAGGTCTTCGCGCCTGCTGCGGATGCCTGAGTGGTCTTGCCCACCAGCATCTGCACCGCCTGATACGCCAGCCATTGCGCGGCCATCTGCCCGAGCGCATTGACGACCGATCGCGCCATTCCTTCGGCCATACCCTTGAGCGATTCGCCCAAGTTCTCAGCGTCGAATACCATCGCCTCGAAGGCGCCGCCAAATCCTGCCGAGAAGTTTTCGATGACGTTGTTTGCCAGCTCGTCAAATGTTGTCAGCGCCTCTTCGGCGCCGGCAAGCCACTTCTCCCAATAGCTGCCTTCACTGCCCTCGCCATCACCTGCAAGCTCTTTGGTCTTCTCGATCAGGCCGTCGAACGATTCCTGCGCGGCGAAGATCGCGCGGTTGTATGTGTCCTGCGTGATCGCGCCGGCATCTCGCAGTTCGTTCAGCCGCTCGAATTCAATTGCGAGTTTTTCCGACGCGGTGCGGGTCTGCTCGTAGATTCGCGCGCCTTCCTGCATCGCGGCGTTGTGCGCCTTCTGCTCTTCAGTCAGGCCGGATGCACGCGATGATGCACGCGGCGCTGACGTGCGGCCGGTCGGCGTGCGGGCGCCCGATCCGCCACCAAGCGACGGCGCAGCAGGCATGATCGATC
>CAZFZT010000133.1:0-1715 GCA_964523675.1 uncultured Isosphaeraceae bacterium | reverse complement strand
AGCGCAGCCATCTCGCGCCCGCCGTTGGCAAGCAGCGGAATCAGCGCCGTCGTGTCCGACGCCATCGCTTCGAGATAGAACGTCATCTCCTGTTGCGAGACGCCTGCCTTTTCGAGCGACGACACGTAGAGCTGCAAGGCCTCTGGACCAGACAGCCTGGCGAACTGGTCGGCAGTCACGCCAACCTTGGGCGCGACCTGCTCGAAAAAGTCCTTCATCGGCCCGCCGCCCGTGCTGATGAAATCCCCTACCCGGTCATTCACATCCTTCAGGATGTCGGACAGCTTGTCCTGCTCGATCCCAACAGTGCGCGCACCGTAGGCCATCGCCTGGAAGGCATCGGCGGATGCGTTCGAGATTTGCGACTGGCGCTCGATCTCGCGTGCGCTATTCATGGTCTGATTGACCAGCAGTGCGAGCGCACCGGCCGCAGCAGCGCCAGCGGTAGCCGCGGCTGTGCCGATCGCGGATAGCGCCTTGTCGATCTCGTCGGCGCGCTTCTTGGCCGACTTGGCGGCGCGGTCCATGTCGGTCTCAAAGCTGCCCGTGCGGGCCAAGAGGTCAACCACAATCGACCCAGCGGATGCCATGCTTTACCCCTTCTTGATGCCAAATGCGCGCAGCGTTGCCACGTCCGCCTCGGACAAATCCACCTCGCCGGCCGGAGGCTGTAGCCAGTCAATCAACTCGCCAACATCCCCGCCTCCCATGCTGCGTGCAACGAGTGCAGCGGGACGGTGGTAGCGGTGCAGATCGTCAAACGGATAACGCCGGTAATACTCGCGCCAGCTCTCGAACTCCCTGCGCGTGAGCGTCGATTGAAGCTCGCCCACCGTCTTGCCGAGCGCGAGCGCGAGAACATGCCAGAACCACAGTTCCCCGCGCTCGCTCAGGCGTTTCCCGGCTTGCTCCCGTTGATCTCCAGCACGACCGCGAAGATTGCGTTGAGCGGGCCGGACTTGAGTGTCAGCGCCTTTTCATAGCTCATTGCCTCGGAGCCGTCCGGATTGCGAACAGAGGCGGCGATCAGCTTTGCGGCGGCGCCGTCGCGCGCGTCTTCGTTGCCCTCGCTGGCGATGCGCTGGAAGCGGATGAACTCGACCGCAGGCAACTCGCGAAAGTGCATCGTGACGACCTTCCCGCTGGGCAGCGTTACGCTGCGCTCGATCAGCGCGTCGGATGCAAACAGATCATCGTCGAGCATGGGTTATGCCTTCCAGGTGATGACCCACGCGCCCGAGCGCTGGATCGTCATCGTGCCGCGCCAGACTTCGTTAGTCGCGCCGTCGAGCGTCAGGTCGGCGATGTAGCCGGTAAATTCGATGTTCGACCGCGTGGTGAGTGCGGTAAAGCTGTTCGTGCTGGTGGTGACGGTCGGCACTGTCGTGGCGTCGGACATGCACACCATCCACTCCACAGACGTACCGGCCTCTTTGAGCGCGATCAGATCGACGTGCGAGGCGTCGCCGGCCTTGAGGACGAACGGCACAGTGACTTGACCAGGGTTGCCAAGGCCGCGCACGTACTGGCGATCGTCGGTGTCATCGAGACAGGTCGTGTCGATCTGATCGGCTGCGCCGCCGAGACCGCTGATACCAGTCGGGCAGGTGACTTTGACCGCCGTGCCGGTCGGGGTTCCGGGCTTGACGAAATAGAGGGCGGTGCCTTGGGTCTTGAGTTCGTTTGCCATTGCGGGCTCCTGAAAAAGAAAAAGC
>CAZFZT010000132.1:0-5495 GCA_964523675.1 uncultured Isosphaeraceae bacterium | reverse complement strand
CCTTGGCAGCATTTAGCGCATTCGCAGCGCTGGTGGGTCCATTCATCACACCTAAGTCAAGCGTCAACGGTTGACCGGACCCATCCTCACGATACGGCCACCACATCACCGCATTCGTCATGAGCGGCGATTCACCGGGCTTCGTCACGACGCGCGAACCGGCGACGACCGGCGGGTCGGCGTTGTTGATCGCGTTCGCCGTCGAGACGGTCTGGATCACGCTGAACCCGTCGTGCAGCGCTTCGAGGTAGGTGTACTCGCCGGTGTCGGGATGGCGGACGAAGCCGGACCAGCCGATGCCATCGCGCCAATGCCCACCCACGATGAAACCGGCATCGTTGATGTCCGAAGCGAAGGCATTGGAAACGCCCGGTGGATTCGGCAGCGTCGTCAAGCCCTCGCCCGGCTTCCACCGGAAGGCGTGATTGATGTTCACATCATTGCAGTCCCAGTAGTAGCCGACCGCCTCGCCGAGGTTGTTCATGCCGAGCGGAATCGTCGGCCGGGGACCGACAAACTGAC
This sequence comes from uncultured Isosphaeraceae bacterium, assembly GCA_964523675.1. Taxonomy (GTDB): domain Bacteria; phylum Planctomycetota; class Phycisphaerae; order Phycisphaerales; family SM1A02; genus CAZFZT01. The sequence goes on along the minus strand of CAZFZT010000132.1, from coordinate 4,973 downwards.
AATCCGGCCCCTGAATGATCGGCTCGACGACTTCGTACTGGCACTGGGCGTGAGCCGCATATGAGAGTACCACGGCCGCGCAGATCGCCACGACGAGTGATGAGCGTCCGAGAACTGTTCCAAGCGCAGTCAGGCGATGGCTGATCGGCCGCGTGTGATGGCGTTCATTCATCATGGACACTCCTGAAGTATGCCCCATGAATCGCGCCGCAGCAAGGGAATTCCTGGAAGCGGCCGGTCGTTTACAGCGCTTCCGGCGGGAGCGGCTTGGTCCAGCCCTCGGGCAGGTGGCGCACGATCTGGCCGGTCTCGAGGTAGATGACCTGCTCGCAGATGTTGGTGCAGTGATCCGCGATGCGTTCGAGCGACTTCGTCACAGTCAGCAGGCGAAACGCAAAGTCAACCGGGAACTCGCCGCTGGCGACCTTCTGCTGCGCATCAAGCATGATCTCGCGCTTGAACTGATTGACGGTGTCATCGAATCGCAAGACGCGCTCGCCCAGGTCAACATCGATGTTGGCAAGCGTGCGATTGGCGTCGCGCAACATGCCGATGACGCTGTTGGCCATCACGCGAAACGTCGGCGGCGCGGTCAGCGATGAATCAGCCACAGCCACGACTTCGGCAATGTTTACGGCGAGGTCGGCGATGCGCTCGAGTTCATTGTTGATCTTGACGATCGTCAGCACCGACCGGATCGAGTGCTCCTTCGTTTCACCCATCGTGAGCAGCGGTATCGAAGCGCGCTCGATCTCGACGTCAACGCGGTCGATGATCGTGTCTCCCTCGATGACCTCAGCCGCTTTCGTCGGATCGGACTCGAAAAAACTCTCGACGGCCTTGAGAGTGTGCTCAACGACACGATCGCCTTGTGTAATCAGGTCGTGCTTGAGCTGCGCAAGTTTGTGCTCAAAGTTGGACATGGCCGGTAGCGGAACAGTCGCCGCAGTATAACCCGTTATGCCACGTGCGGTTCCCACCACCCGCCTCCATCAACCTTATGAAACTCGTGGGCAAGCTTTGGCGGGCGTACTTCCGCATATCATGCTTGGCCTATGTCCCAGCCCGTGATGATTGCGACGTGGTCTTTCGGTCAGCGCGGTACAACTGCGGCCTGGCCGGCCCTTGCGGCAGGCGGCTCTGCCCTTGACGCAGTCGAAGCCGCCGCTCGAATCGTTGAAGCGGATCCGGAGGTTGATTCGGTCGGCTTTGGCGGATTGCCCGACCTGACCGGCAGGGTCTCGCTCGACGGGTGCATCATGCTCTCTCCTCGCCGCGCCGGCTCCGTGGCCGGCTTGCGCAGGCATTTGCACCCTGTTTCGATCGCACGCAAGGTGATGGAGAAGACCCGCCACATCATGATTGCCGGCGAGGAGGCCGACCGCTTTGCGACCGAACAGGGTTTCGAGGAGGCGGAACTTCTGGCGCCGGCCGCGCGCGAGGCATGGGAGAAGTGGAAAAGAAATCCGAAGACGCTTGACCAATCGCGCGATCGCACTCTTGAAGCGGACATCGTCATACCGAGGCCGATTGACGACGGCGCTGGCGGCATCTTCACGGCCTGTGAGGCACGGTGGAAGCATCATGACACGGTCGGGATTCTTGCGCTCGATCGGGAAGGCGTACTTGCCGGCGCCTGCTCCACCAGTGGAACGCCGTATAAACATCCGGGGCGCGTGGGCGACTCCCCCATCATCGGACATGGACTCTATGTCGATCCGCAATACGGCGCAGCGACCGGAACGGGAACTGGCGAGCTCATTATGGGTGTGTGCGGCGCGTTCGCGGTTGTGGAAGCCATGCGGCGCGGCGGATCGCCATTGGGCGCTCTGGTGGATGTCCTGCAGCGGATCGTCGATGGCGGCGAGCTGCGTGCCGAACATCAGGCCGCGATGATCGCGCTTGCGCCAAACGGCGAATACGCCTCGGCCGCGCTTCGCAGCGGCTACCTCACGTCTGTTCAAAGCCATGACGGCTCGCAGGTCATCCAACCCGACCGCGTGCTTCTGGATTGACCCGTTCAGTCATACAACAGATCAGGCCGCCTGGTAAGGCGGCCTGAGAATGCGGGCGAGAGGACTCGAACCTCCACGGGTTTCCCCACTGGAACCTAAATCCAGCGCGTCTGCCAATTCCGCCACGCCCGCGACTATTCGTTCGGATACCGTTACGATTATCCCCCATCACGGGCAGCTGGACAATCCAGAGGTGCTCTGCCCGGTACAAATAGAAGTGGGAGTCATGCCTATGAGACGTTTCAACATCATTGCCGGTACTTCCGTTATCCCTCTGCTGGCCCGGCTGATCCTTTGCGCAGCTTTCCTCACCGCCGGCTGGACCAAGCTCATGCACCATCAGCAGTTTGAGGGTGAGGCGGCAGAGCGGCTGATTGAACTGGGTATCGCCGATGTCGTGAGCCGGCGAGCGGATGTGGGTCCGATTGGCGTCTCCGCTCTTCTCACCGCGTATCACGCTGAGACGGCGCGAGGGCAAGACGCCGCCGATCGTGATGTGCAGCAGGATCGAGATGCGGCTCCTGATGAAACTTTTTCTGATGAAGTGGAGAGACTCGAGATCACGGAACACTTGGAGCCGCCGCCTGATGTGGTGGTTGAAGATGCAGCGACAGGTGAGCAGACGCTCTATGCGAAGCGGCTGCACGGCGTGACGTTGGCACTGCTTGACCGCCAATTCGAAGGCGCGTGGGCCATTCGCCTTGCCTGGTTGCTGGCGATCACAGAACTCGTTGCGGGCGCGCTGTTGCTCCTTGGTCTCTTCAGCCGCATCTGGGGCGTCGCCCTCGCCGTTGTGATGACCGTCGCCTTCTACTTCACATCACTTGATACGCTCGTGCAACATGGCGGGCCGTTCGGCCTTGCAGGCGACATGACCGCGTTCAACCGGACGTACACACAGCTGGGTTTACTCGTCCTCGCCTTGACGGTCGCGCTGGTTGGACCAGGTCCTCTCAGCTTGGACCGCTTGATCTTTCGCCCCGCCAAAGTCGAGATTGATGACGAATTCGTATGATCGATCCGTTCGATGAACGGCACGATGTCTGACCATGGCCACGACAGCGGGCAATGAGAAGCACGAAGCGGACGACCTGACCGCTGTTGCTGCGGAACATGAACGTCTGCTCGCTGAACTCGGCGCGGAATCTCGTGCCGAGCGTCAGGCCCAGCGCATCGTCCCGTGGATCGCTTCGCTGTCACTGCACGCGCTGCTCATCGCGATTGCATTCGTCGTGACATGGTCGGTCGTTACGACCACGCCCGATGAGGAGCCGGTCATCGTCATTGCAGATTTCGATTCACTCATCTTTGATCCGGTGGCGGAACTGCATTTCGAAGAGCAGATCGAGCAGATGGTCGAGCCGGAGATCGACCTGCTGCCGCTGGATCAGGCATTTGATGAGCCGCCGCCGGAGCTTGACACGGACTTCACAGCCGCGCTGCCCGAGGCCTTCACGGGCTCTCCCCCCGTCGATTTCTCGCCGGTCCCTGCGCGCGGCTCCGCGTCGTTCATGGGCCTCACCACGTCGAATGCGCAGCGCATCGTGTATGTCATCGACGCCTCCGGCGGGATGATTCCCTACCTCCCCTTCATCATCAACGAGCTGCGAAAGTCGCTTGATCGACTCACGTCCGAGCAGTCATTCGCAATCGTCTTCTATCAGGGCGATGACGCAATCCTCGTGCCGACCGGCGGACAAGGGCTGACAGATGCGCTGCCTGAGGCGAAAGATCGCGCGCTGCGCTGGATTGATGAAAACATTCGACCACGCCAGGTTTCCAACCCGATCCCGGCTTTCGAGGCGGCGATGCGCCTGAACCCTGATGTCGTGTTCGTCCTTAGCGCCAACATCACCGCGCGCGGCCGTTATGAGGTCGATCAGGCTGAACTCCTGAATCGGCTTGATGAACTCAATCCTGCAAATCCCCTTGATCGGCGCAGGAAGTCACAAATCAATTGCATTCAGTTTCTGGACCCAGACCCGTTGGATACGATGCGCCTGATTGCGGAAGAACACGGCGGCGAGCGCGGCTACCGCTTCTACAGCCGCGAGGAGCTCGGTCTTTAACGTCACCTGCTCTCGTTCCAATGGTTGCTTGACACGCTCGGAAGAGCCCTGAAGAAAGTGACTCCCATGCCTCGACGTTTCGTTTGGTTCTTACTTCTTCTTGTCGCCTTCACGTGCGTCATGAATGCTGAGTCCAGCGCGCTTGCGCAGAGTGAGAGCGCGCAGCGCGCAGCTGAGCCGGATTCGCTGGCAAGCGCATTCTTCATCTCGCGAAGAACGGATGCCAACGGCGAAAAATCCATTGAACTCATTGGAAGCATGATCATCTGGTTTCTCCTTGCGCTCTCGGCGACCAGCATCGGCTTGATCGGCATGATGGCTGCGACGAACCAGCGCAAGAGCATTGTGCCGGAGGGCATCATCAAGGAAGTGCGAATGTTGCTGCGGAGCGGGCAATACCGGGAGGCGCTTGAACTGACCCGCCGTGATGAGAGTTACTTCAGCCAGGTGCTTCACGCGGGGCTGCGCGAGGCCAATCATGGCTTCTCAGCGGTGATCAGGAGTCTTGAGCAGACGGCCGATGAGTTGACAACGAATCGGCTTCGGCGAATCGAATATCTCAACATTCTCGGCCAGGTAAGCCCGATGATCGGCCTGTTCGGCACGGTGTATGGGATGATTCTCGCGTTTCAAGCCATCGTCGCCAGTGGCGGCGATGCCGATCCCATTCAACTGGCAGGCGGCATCGGCACCGCGCTCACGACAACTTTCTGGGGACTGGTCGTTGCGATTCCTGCACTTGCCGGGTATGCCGTGATTCGAAACAAGATCGATGAGCTCACGACGGAAGGCACCCTTGCCGCAGAGGAACTGCTGAACCAGTTTCGACCCCGCTCAAAGACCGCAGCGCCGGCGGGCGCAAAGCGCGCCGAAGCATCCGTCGAACCGG
>CAZFZT010000131.1:0-5639 GCA_964523675.1 uncultured Isosphaeraceae bacterium | reverse complement strand
GGATTGAACACGTAACCGCAGTAACCGATCGTGTTCCAGCCGCCGCTCCCGGAGCCGCGCTTGGCTTCGATGAGTCGATCGAGATCGTCATAGACGTATTGATGATTGAGCGACTGCTTGGCGCCCGGCCGTGCGTCGTACTTCTCGAGGATGTTGCTGGCTTTGTCGTAGGTGAAGGTGAGTTCGACGATCGGCGGAATGCTCGGCCGCCCGCCTTGCGTGAAGTGTGGGCCAAGGTAGCCGTAGTCGCCATCGAGCCATTTCTGGCGCGAGATGCGTCCGAAACGGTCATAACCGGGATACACGCCTTCGGTGTAGGAAGCGTTGTGCGCAAGCGCATAGTTCAACTCGACATCCGGTTCAACGTAAGAGACGACCGCTGGCATCGTGAGACCGATGAAGTCATAGGCGACAACGTCCTGGCCATCGTACTTCATCGAACGCAGCCGGCCAATGAGATGATCAACCGAAGGCGGCTGCCCTGCCCAGCGGTGTTGTAGACGGCTTGGAGCAACGTCTCGGCGATGGGGTACTCCATCGAGACCGGACGGGAATAGTTGCCGTTGGCGGCGTCCTGGGTTTCGTAGATGTACTCGACGAAAGGCGTGGCGCCGCTGACCGCGCCGAAGTGTTCCTGCTTGATCTGCGCGATCTGTCCGAGCGCTGAATACACAAACTCCACCGCGTTTTTCTTATTGACACCCCAGCCGTTGCAAGAGCTGCGGATCTTCCCTCAGCAAAGCGCTTCCATACTGCCTCAAATGCCGTGCGAGCAGGCTGAGCGACAAGTCAATATCCTCGTGCGTCAAAGCCCATTCTTGGACGAAGGCTTCTTCCTGAACGACTCCTATGATACGATATATCTCTCGAACATCAATGACAGATCTTCCATCGCTCAGTTCCACCAAAACGTCCAGCGCGCTATATCGATCATGATCAATCGAGATGATCAAATGTTTTCCGGTGAACTCCACGTACTGATGTTTACCGGTGTTCACATAACGTGCCTCTTCAAAATGAAACTCGCTTGATAGAAACTGAAAGTGTTTCTTCACAAGATCGAGATATTCCAATCCATGATGTCGCGCGTAGTCCATGGGAAAAAGTCCCGATTACCGACACGATTCGAGCCAAATGCGCTCTTGGTTCAACCACGGACCAGTGTTATCGTTTGGTGAAATGTCCTTGATCCGATAGCCCCTGCGGATGGCCAGTCTCAGCGCTCGAAGATTATTAAAAGCAGTCATCCATGGATTTCCTTCGACAACTTCAAAGTACCTGTCAAGTCGATATCGCTGCAAGCGAACAGGCAGTTTGTCCAAGTCTTTCGTCCTTCCAATATACCGTACCTGCGAGTTATGCACCAACACGCCATGCTCGCCCACGGCGTACAAGTGCAGATCCGCGACCTGCAGATTGTACACCTTCACCCGCTCGATGCGGGTGAGGAAGTGGTCGCCGAGACGCAGGTGCCGAGCCTCCGTCCAGCGGCCGCCACTGGAGTGAACCTGCGACTCGTGGGGCGGCAGTTCTTCAACGAGCGGCCGATCGGCTAACTCGTCGCCCTCGACAACCCAAAACGGATGGTTACCGGTGGACTCGATCGTCTCGCGGCTGCCATCCTCGTGCTGGATCGTCAGCTCGACGACATCGCCGAAGTAGATTTCCCGCTGCCGGGTGCTCTCGTCTTACGAATACAAGTGTAATTCAGTCAGCGTGGTCGCGTCGTTCATGTTGACGTGGTTCAGGCATCAACACTCTCAATAGCAGACTTGTCATGCCGAACATCACAACTGATGACAAAAGACCGACGCTAAATGCGACCCATGCACTTAGACCGTACGTACGGCCAAGCCATCCAGCCATCCATACTCCAGCACCAAGATACGCCACTAATACGATCAGCGTGATTAGATTCATTGTGGACTTTCATACCATGCCACACATTCATGATTAAACTGAAACATTCTCCCATCATTCCCATCGACTTGGTTGATGTGGAGGTGAGTGGTTCCTGCTGCAATCTTCGAACAGCTTCCAATAGGGGATCGATTCAGATTCGTCTCTTGACGGTGCAACTCCGCGAGATGGCACTGATCGTTGAGGACTCGACCCAAATGACTCCTCATAGACGCGTCTTACGTACCGGTAGAATAGATAGAGAGCAACGGGTCCAAAAACTCTGGCGGCCAAGGTTGGCGGCCACGTGGTTCTGATGAACCTCGAGAATAGCACGGGGTGTCGTATCCAATAGGTGAGCAATTCAAGTAAGTGACCATTTCGAATCAACCAGATCAGCTTCTGCCATCCGGTTGCGTTCGCACCAATTGCGCGAACCATCGCAGCATATGTCGCCCGGGATAACATCAGTCCACCGAGTTCTGCTCCGAGCAGCCAGCCGAAGTACCCACCTAGCACCGCGTAAAGCACGGCTTCGCTATATAGCCACCACGCTGGCATCGTCGCTAAGTACTCATCAGTGTGAATCCGACGCCAGAAGTTGTCTCCAATCCAGCGATGGACGGGATTGTTGCCGCGAATCCAGGTGTCGTCAATCCACTCCCATGTTCTCCTCCACCACGGCTTGTCGTCTGCAGACAACCCAAACGGGTCACTGAACACCAACGGCGAGCCCATTACATAGCCATACAAATTCATCCCATCCACATACCCCAGCGGATCGCGCTCCAGCCACCGACCGATCTCCGCGTCGTAGTGGCGGAAGCGCACTGTATAGAGCCCACCGCCGCCCCCGGTCGTCGGCACCTCGGGGTTGAACACGTAACCGCAGTAACCGATCGTGTTCCAGCCGCCACCGCCGGACGCGGCCGCCCCGGATAAGTCACCCTTCGGCAGCGCGGCCTTGTACTGGCTCGTGCCGGTGTGCGCAGCGTCGGTCATCGTCACCCTCCCCGTGCGTGTGACGTCCGCATCGACGTTGTAATCCTGATCGCCGATCGACTCGTTCAACGCCGCGTTCATCGCAGCGCGATCGTCATCATTGACCGCGCCGTCGCCGGTGAGGTCGGCCGCCCAGTGGTGCCGGGCGAGCCCATAGGCGTCGTACGTCACCCGCTCCAGAAGATTCGCTTCACTGTCAATGAGCGCGACCGTCGAGAAGTCTACTCGGCATCTATTGCGCTATACGTCATCGTTGCATATGGCCAAGAACTGTCACGAAGGCCCCACACTGTCAATCCAAGTTCATCGAATTGTAGTTCCCAGTCATCGCAATACGTACCGAGCGGCTCATTCTTCGAGGGCTGTCCCAATATCGCAACGATCTCAGCAACTGTCATTTGCAACAGGTCCATGCCCTTGAATACAAGCTCTCGCTGGCAATAGACACTATCGATCAGCCCCTTTCGATCAACATAAATCGTGACACCACAATGGTCGCCCAGTCGGTATTCGTCGGACTGGACATCGCCAGCAATCGCTTCGCGTGTCAGTACCAATCCGCACTTGTCGATCAACGGCCGAATCGGGTGCCCGAACCGAAACGGTCCGACTCCAACAAGTGGTGTCCATTTCATGGGACCAACGTCCATCGCCTTTCCAGTAACTGCTCAGCCGATATCCTCTTCTTCTACGTCTTATATTCTAAGGCATACAACCAGGCTCATGCTCATCGATTATCATCAGGAGAGGAGTCCCTTGCGACCGACCTCTCTCATTTGGCGCATCGTCCGTAGGAGTATTGGCCCTCTGTTTCGCCTTCTCCAGCATTTCCTTTGCACGCCGAATCGAGCGATCTCGCTGCTCTTGATCCCACTTCTCCTTCAGTTTCTCACGGAGTTCGATCGCGCGAGCTCCATAGATATCATAGAGCGTACCTACGATTTGGTCAATGAGGTGCAACGCCACATGCTCGTCGGTCGTAATGAATAGAAGATGAAACAGATGCTCCAACTCCGGTGCTGCTGCCATAGTATCATCCACAGCCCAAAATATGGCAATAATGCCGATAAACCCGCTTGCCTTTGCTCCTCTTCCGCCTCGCCCTTTCGCTCGCTGCGAATGGTGTTCTCCTTTTGGCAGTTGGTCGATCTTCCTCTGGACGTTTCGGATTTTGCGTTCAAGCTCCTTCTTCTCGCGACGGCTGCCAGCGTTCCTCTTGCGTTCTTGCAATTTCTCAAGTTGCTTTTTCAGCTGCTCACCGGGCTCTCGGCCATGAGGGTCGTTCTTGCCAAATCCTAAAGAGTCAAGGTGTCGAACGGGGGCATTCGCTATATACCCATAAAGGTTCATCCCATCCACATACCCCAGCGGATCGCGTTCGAGCCACCGCCCAAGCTCCGCGTCGTAGTGCCGGAAGCGGACCGTATACAAGCCACCACCGCCGCCCGTCGTCGGCACTTCCGGGTTGAACACGTAACCGCAGTAGCCGACGACGTTGTCAATTCCGGGGGCAGACAGATCACCCTTCGGCAGCGCTGCCTTGTACTGGCTCGTGCCGGTGTGCGCAGCGTCGGTCATCGTGACCCTCCCCGTGCGTGTGATGTCCGCATCGACGTTGTAATCCTGATCGTCGATCGACTCGTTCAGAGCTGCGTTCATCGCAGCGCGATCGTCATCATTGACCGCGCCGTTGCCGGTGAGGTCGGCCGCCCAGTGATGACGGGCCATCCCATAAGCGTCGTAGGTCAGCCGCTCCAGAAGATTTGCTGTGCTGTCAATGAGCGCGACCGTCGAGAACTGATGGTCGGTGAGATGATACCCGCGCCCTACGCTGAGGCTGCCGTGAGGAGAAAGCCCACCGTCGCCGATCATCAGAGTTCAGAACAAATCCGTCGAATTGTAGGGTCCTCATCTCGAGCAAGTTTCTGAATAAGGCGCTCCCGCATAGCGCGATCTGGCCGCCCAAAGGCGAGTAATGCGCGTCTTCGGCAATACGCATCGCTGTCATCAAGCCCTTGCCAAAGGAGGTTGTGTCCTCGGCTACCAGCTGCTCCTGCTACCTCATACATTTGCCAACGAACTCGTGGATACTTCGACTTCACGAGACCGCTAATGACGGGCCAAACGGAAGATAGGTTTTCCTTTGCAAAGTCAACGAGTTCCTCTGATTCCTCAGAAATCGACCATGCCAGTTCCAAATCAGACATTCGATCTTCGGTACCATCGAAGGACACCATACATATCTGTGCAGCCTTTATCAAATGCTGCCAATGTGGAAAAAATGTTTCCCATCCATCGTCGGAGCGCGATGCGCCAGCGGCCCACTCCTGCCAGCGAAGAAGTAGTGAATGTAGATTATCTGCCATGCCTATCTGATTCCAGGATGCGCTGGTACAATATGACACGAACCATTTTGTGCATGGTGGATGGTTCCTCGCGTTGTTGGATAGAGGGCACCATCTGCCTGGTCTGACCAATAACCAATAATCCGCTTCCAATCGACGACTTCTTTGTGTTCGTGCCATGTCCCCGATGGCTTGTTTCGGAGCAACTCTTCTGGATCCGCTGTTAATATGCTCTTCCCGGGTTGATAATTGGGATGTCCAGGAATGTGCCTTCCTTGCTTCCCAGGATGGACAGAGTTATGTACAAGTGTACCAACATCGCCGACCGCATACAGATACAGTTCCGCGACCTGAAGATTGTACACCTTCACCCGCTCGATGCGGATCGTCAGG
>CAZFZT010000130.1:0-5703 GCA_964523675.1 uncultured Isosphaeraceae bacterium | reverse complement strand
CGCCGTCTGGCCGGTCAGACGCCTTGCTCTTCTGATGCCCTTCGTCCTCGTCGATCATTCCCGCATCGAGGAGTCCTGCGATGTTTGGATGACTCAGCGCTGCAAGAATCTGCCGCTCGCGCAGGAAGCGATCGACGTGGCTCGCATCGAGCATTTCTGCGCGGATGAACTTGATCGCCACATCACGTTCGAAGGCGCCATCTGATCGCCGGCCGAGGTAGACCTCGCCCATGCCGCCTGTGCCGATGTGTTTGACGATCGTCCACGGGCCGATGGTTTTCGGGATGGTTGGCGCGTGAGGTCGGTGGGCTCGGACGTGGTGTGCAGGACTGCGTTCGAGGAATGCAGCATCCATTTCGCGTTCCGCGCGGATCATGGCTTCGACTTCGCAGCGCAGGTCGTGCCGGCCGGCACAGTGCTTGTGCAGGAAAGCCGGCCACTGCGAGGCGGGCATTGTGCCGATCTGCGCGAAGAGACGTTCTGCCTGCTCAACAATGTTGGATTGGGAGGGGTTTGCAGGCATGTCGTAGTGAAGTCAGTCGCAAGTGAAGTCAGTCGCAGGTGAAGTCAGTTGCAGGTGAAGTCAGTCGCAGGTGACGTCAGTCGCAGGTGACGTCAGTCGCAGTCGGCGAGCTTGCGGTGGAGCCAGATGCGTGCGAATCGCCACTCGCTTTCGACGGTGCTTTTGGAGAGTTCAAGAGCGTGCGCGACTTGTTCGACGGAGAGGCCGCCGAAGAAGCGCAGCTCGACGATCTGGCTTCGGCGGGGGTTGAGTTGTTCGAGTTGTGCGAGGGCGTCATCGATGGCGAGCAGATCGATGCGATCGATCTCGACGTTGTGGAGCACATCATCGAGTGGAGAGCGCTGCCAGTTTCCTCCTCGCTTTTGTGCTGCACGTCCACGGGCGTAATCGACGAGAATCGTGCGCATGGCGCGAGCGGCGGTGTGATAGAAGTGATTGCGGCTTTCATACGACATCTGACGGCCGCCGGCGAGTCGCAGCCATGATTCGTTCACCAGCACGGTGGTGCAGATCGTCGGGTTTGACCGGCCTCCTCTGAGAATGGCATGCGCGAGCCGGTGCAGATCGGCATAAACCACTTCCGCCAGCCGTGCATGCGCGCGTGGATCACCCTGCCTCGCCTCGGCCAGCAATGTCGTCACATCGTCGTTCGGCGCCATGGACAGTGATCGCGCCAGGTGAAGGCAGCGCTCCTTATGCATGTCCATGAAAACGAAAAGCGCGGAGTGAGTCAACCCTTGCGGTCCTATAACGGCTGCGGAAGCCAATGAAAAACGGGCTCCCTTCGTTGGGAGCCCGTTTCTACATTTCGCGCAAGCCGACTCAATCAGCGACAGGCGCCCCACTGGCTGAGCAGACCCAGCAGGTCGGGCACGCCGACACTGCCATCACTGGTGAGGTCGGCGCCTTCGCACCCCGGTGAAACAGCGCCCCAGCATGAGAGAAGTTGCAGAAGGTCCGGCACTCCGACATTGTCATCGCCTGTAAGATCGGCGGGGCACGTCGGTGTCCCGGGTTCGGGAGTGAGCATCACCTGACGGGCGCGGCCGTCGGCATCTTCGTACGTGACGGAGAGTTGAGCATCGAACGCCGTCGCCGGATCAACGTAGAGCCGGGCGATGAGCACCCTGTTATCGAGGTACTGGCCGGCAAGGCCGAGGTTATTGATGGGATCAAAGTTGTACCACCCTGCGTTCTCGCCCATGGAAACGCCACTGTTGAACTCCGAGGCATCGAAGTTGAAATCTTCGGTGATGTCGAAGTTGGGCATGTCATCACCGATCGTGATAAATGATCCGCCTTCGAACCCGAGTGTACTCGTCACCGTGGCGTCATACACGTTCACCAGCGCATCATCGGGGCCGAGTTCGACGAACAGATCCACCTGATCCACACCACCCTTGGCTGGCGATTGCTCGACGATGAGCAACGCGTCGCCCGGCAGCGGCGAGAGGAACTGGGCGCATGGGCCCAAAGATGCAAGGACGATGCCGAGATCAGCTCCATCAACATTGCCATCGCTGTTGACATCCGCGCTGGTGTCGGCCGTGTTCCACGCGCCGTTGACCGCAAAGAGATCGAAGTGGTCAATTTCTTGTGATTGATCGACATCTGCGGTGCACGCACCCGGTTGCCCCGGATCACCGATCACCGTGCCATCAGGGAACGTGATGGTGACGTTGGGGTTGTCACTGAAGACCTGGATATCGATGTCATCGATGAAGTAGTCAGTGGAGCATTCCTCACAGTCACCCTCGCTATAGAGCCGCACTTCGATCATCAGCGCATCCCGAGGCGGGAACTGCGTGCCGGCATCGAAGAGCCATGCATTGCACAAGGTGTCCCAGCCGGTCCCTGCGCTGAACGTCTCATTGCCGCCAGCCGAGCCGGCAAAGCTCTCCGGATCACCTGATAAGGCGTAATGCGCCCAGATGCGAACGGATGGGCTCGCGCCGGGCGTCTCGTCCCATGCCTTGAACGACGCGAGAACCGTGTCGCCATGCTCCAGTCCTTCGATGAACGCAATCGAAACTTGAGGCGTTCCAGCATGCGGAGCTTCCGTCAGCATCAGCATGCTGTCGCCATTTGCCGGAGAAACATCGTCAGTCGGACCGACATTGGCCGCAGCGAGGTTGTCAGCCCCGCCCGTGAACGCGCTGAAGATCGTCGCCTTGCCATCTTCCCATCCATAATCGCCGACGAGGGCTGGAGTTTCCAGATCGGACACATCGCACGGGTCCGGCGGCGGCGGCGGCGGCTCGACACTGTCCGGGAAGGTGATCTCGACGTTTGCATTCTTGCTGCACACGTTCACAGAAAGGTCATCGACGAAGAACTCCGTCGGTTCAGAGGTGTAAAGCCGAATCTCAATCATCAATGCATCGCGCTGGCCGCCGTTGCTGTCAAAGGTCCACTCATGGCTGAGCTCAACCCAGGGATTTTCGGGATCACCGTTGGAGTAGGTGTTGTTGCCGTTCGCGGTACCGGCCGCTGATGTGGGGTCACCGGAGATCGCATAATGCCCCCAGATGCGATAGGACGGATATCCGCCGGCTGCCTGACCAGGTGTGGTATCGAAGACCAGGGCGCTTGCGCTGACGATGTCGCCGTCTTCGAGGTTCTCGATGAAGGCGACCCATGCCTGCGGCGTGCCGCTGGGATCACTCTGCGTCACACGCAGTGCATGGTTGCCTGAATGAACCGGGCCGTCGTCCGATGTAATGTTCTCAGCGGCCGCATTGTTCGTTATCTCAAAGACCGTGCCCGTGCCGTCCTCCCATCCATATCCAGAAGCGAAATCCGGGGTCTCGCATTCTCCCCCTTTCGGGTCATCGCATTCTGGACCGGGCGCGCTTGGGTTATCGATGACGGTGTCGTCGGGAAACGTGATGGTGAGCGCGGGGTTTGCGGCGCAGAAGATATCGACCTGGATGTCATCAATGTAGAAATCCTGACCACAACCTTCGCCGTCGCAGTTGGGCGAATACAGCCGCGCTTCGATCACCAGCGCATCGCGCGTTCCGCCTGCGGAGTCAAAGACCCATGTGTGCTCGACCTGTCCCCAGCCGTTGCCGTCCGTGTAGGTGTTGTTACCACCCGCCGACCCTGAGAAGCTTCCAACATCTCCTGATTCGGCGTAGTGACCCCAGATACGCAGCGACGGGTCCGTGCCTGGCGTTTGATCGAAGCCGAAGAAACTTGCCGTGATGATGTCGCCGTCCTGAAGGTTCTCAATGTAGGCGATGTACGCTTGCGGCGTGCCTGAGGTGGGTGACTCGGTCACGCGCAACATGCGCGTGCCGTTGTTCGGCTGGACACCTGCTTCAGCAGTGACGTTCACCGCGTCGGAGAGATTGCCGAATGAACCGAGAATCGTCCCCGTCCCGTCCTCCCAGCCATATGACCCGGAAAGCACCGGCGTGCCGCCAGCAAAGGCGACGCCAGCACATGCGAGCGCGGCGGAGAGCGCAATCGCAGCTGATGCGACCGGCCTCCCGTGAGCAAAAGATGACATGTCTACTTTCTCCTTCCTCGTAATGTGGACCAGATGTGAAACGCTACCATGGGCGTAGCGACACCAGTCTACAGGAGAATTGTGAAGGATTGAAGAGGAAGAGGTGAGTTTGAGAAAAAGCGGCTGAGAGCCGAGTGTGGCGGCAGAAGTGGCGAACGAGTACCGAGGAGAGCAAGCACTCGTTCCTCGGTACTCGTACTCGGTAATCGGTACTCGCTACCCGAAACTCGGTATTCCCAACAGCCCTACCACCGAACCTTTTACTTCATTGGCTCATCATTGACTCGCGTCTGTGCGGCGCGTGAAGGTGCGGGAGCCGGGGCATTCGCCTGGGCCGGTTGATCCGCCTCGGCCGGCGCCACGCCTGCAGGCATCGGGACGAGGAAGATCTCGACGCGACGATTCTCCGGCGTGCCACCCTGACGATGCGCGACGCGCGGCCGATACGGGCCGTAACCCGCCACCTGCATTCGTTCCCTTCCAACGCCTTCATTCGCAAGCGTCTGCGCAACCGAGATCGCGCGGTGGACGGAGAGGTGGAGGTTCGTCGGATGGTTTCGCAGAGTCTCCGGCCGGGCGATGCGCACATTATCGGTGTGACCGACGATTCGCGCCTCGAACCCCATCGCATTGGCTTCATTCAGAATCTTCGCCAGTTCCGCAAGTGTGCGCTGCGCTTCAGAGGTTAGCGACACCGAGCCAAGATCGAATGTGAAGTCGCTCGCGAACGCCAGCAGGCCGCGACGGGCATCGAAACTGAGCACGTTCGGGTACGCCGCCGCCAGTGCATGGATGGCGTCTTCCACCTCAACCGGCAACGGCCCGATTTCGAGTTCACTCACCCGGCGGAGGAGCGCATCGTAATCCTCGCTCACCTTGGAAAGGTCAGCATGCATGCGCTCGTTTTCATTCTGGAGTTGGACAAGCTGTTCTGTCGCCCGCGAAACCTGGTCACGCATCGCCTGCACGTTGGCGCGTTCCGTTTCCAGTTCGCCTTCTGCGCGGTTGAGCTGCTCTTCAAGCGAGCGATGCGCGGTGAGGAGCTGGTCATAGCGGTCTTGCGGGACGCAGCCGGCCGCCAATCCAAAGGCGGATAGCGCGAGAACCGGTACAGCGATACGGCGAGCGATCGAGTGAGTTGAACGATGATCGAGCATGGCGAAACCTCCGTGTCTGATCGTTTTGGATCCATTGCCGCTTGCGACTCCGCACCGGCGTTTGAGTCCGCTCGGCGGCACGCTGGCACCGCAGTAATCCACTGCCTGTGCCATCGCCTGCGGCGCGAATATGCTACCAAACTCCATAGATTCGTCCAGATTCCCTCTGGGCACCTCGCAGATTGAATCGCGGAGGGCCTGACCGGGAGTACCGAGTACCGAGGAGAGCGATCGGGCGTTCGCACTCGTTCCTCGGTACTCGCTCCTCGGTACTCGGTACTGCGCTGCCCTCCGTTTGAATACATCTTTGTGAGTCGTTCTATTTCGTCACAGAATCAAACCCGGAAGACTGCCATCGCACCCCAACACATCCTCATCCACGCTGGCATGATTATTGATGGGGCTGGTCGGCGTCACGCCCCTGGCGCGGTCCTCTTGGCCGGTCGCACCGTGGTCGCCGCCGGCTCCCCTGGATCGATTGGCCGTGTCGCCAGCGACATCGCGACACT
>CAZFZT010000129.1:0-5749 GCA_964523675.1 uncultured Isosphaeraceae bacterium | reverse complement strand
AGAAGACGCTTCGTTTACTTGGCGCGACCAATGAGCGATTCAATCCAGTGGGACAGGAGCGCCTTGCGACGCCGGAACTGATTGCAGGCGGCGTGTAGAGCGCCTTGGCAGGTGGTGGATCGCGGAATTTTCTTCTGAATGGGGGGATTTTGATTGCGAATCAAGTTGGCGCAGCCATAATTGACGTTCCGCGTTCTTGAGCTGTTCAACCAAGAGGCGGGTGTGGAAGGATGAGTGTTGGGGGGCAGTCACTCCTGCCATCGCTGGGTACGCACGGTTGGCGAGATCAGCCCTGGCGGTCGCGTCACCTGGGTTGCGCTCTGACCTTGTCGAGCGCGGCCGTCATCTCATGAGCCAGGTGTGATCAAGGAGAAGTGGAACATGATCGGCCATTACAGCTCGACGTTTCGGGGTTCACCGCGCAATCGAAACGGGAGGGCGACTCGAAGGATCGGTATTGCGGCGGGGCTGCTTTGCGCGATCGGCACCGTCTCGACCGCCAACGCATGGCTCGGCGGCTTCGAAGGAGTCGATGGGTATCAGATCGCCATCAACCCGGTGCAGAACTACAACGCAGGTCAGTACGGCGCCAACAGCGGATACTTTGCCGTCGCGCCGGTCGGCATTACACCGAATACCGGCTTGTGGCAGGTGATCTCCGGCGCGGCCGGGACCAGTTCATATGCCAGCGGCCACTCGGGGTACGACCGCACATGGGTCAACTCCAACGGGACATCAGGGTCCATGTGGGATCAGGCGCTTGTGCTGACCACTGCGCACCAGGGCTGGCAGGGACCGCCGCTCAAGTATCGCTACTACCTCGATCAGTACGATCTCGGCGGAGTCGCGCCGGCGAGTACCGGCAACTCCGTCATCAACATCTCCTTCTGGGTTTGCGCACGCCTTGCCGGCCCGGAGATCGGCGGGCAACTGCCGGATGGGTACTTCGGCGACGAGATTGCGTTCGTTGATTCGGCTGGCAACATTGGTTTCATGGTCGGCCTCACGCAGCGCGCGGGCGGCGACACCGTCACCTATTGGGACGGCTCGGCCATGTTCGAGAGCACCATCATCGGCGCGGGCACCCGCTATGACCGCTGGGACATCACGCTCGACCTCGTGGCTCAAACGGTGTCGGCTGACTACTTCCACTTTGCGACCAACACCACGACGACGCTCGTCTCCAATGCGCCGCTCATGATGCCCATGAACGACATCGAACAGATGACGTTCCGCACGAGTCCCGGCACGTTCAATGGCAAACTCATGTCGGTGGACGACTTCGTCATCGAAGTTGAACAGGGCCCGACGTGCGAGGTCACCGTCGATCAGACATTGTGCGAGCAGGATGATCCGACGACGCTCACGCTCGATCTCACCGTGAGCAACAACTCGGGCGTGACCGCCAAGCACATCGTCTTCGCGCCGGTGCCGCCGGCCGGGACGGTTCAGATCAATCCCAACACCTGGCCCAATATCAACCTTCCGGACGGCCAGAGCGCTTCGGGGCAGGTTACGCTGACCGGCCTGACGACCGGCGAGGAGGTCTGTTTCTTCGTCACGCTCATCAATGAAGACGGCGTGCCGTGTTGCACGACCGACATCTGCATCACGCCGGAATGTGATTGCTGGCAGGTGCATCCCGGCAGTGAGGACATCTCCTGCGATCCAACCACTGGCGAATACACCTACACATTCCAGTTCGATAATCTCGTCAACACATCCATCTGGCATACGTTCTTCTTCGTTGATTCGCCTGCGACGGTGAGCGTTTCACCGACCTACATGCTGATGACGCCGCCGGTCGCGCCGCTCGGCACTTCGGGGCCGATCTCGCTCACGTTCAGCGGCCTCGGCGCAGAGGGCGGCGAAGTGTGCTTCTCCATGAGCACGCACGGTGAGGACATGCACATGTGCTGCGTGCGGCAAATCTGCATCGAACTTCCGCCCTGCGGCGACCAACCGATCACCGGCGCGTGCTGCACGCCTGTCGGTTGTCTTCAGGTGACTGAAGAAGAATGTGAAGAGGTCAACGGCATCTACCAGGGCGACGGCACGATCGGTTGCCCGCAGCCGTGCTTCGAGCCGGTTGGCGCCTGCTGTCGCGGCGACGGTTCGTGCCTGATCTTGAGCGAACTTGAATGCGAGGTTATCGACGGAATCTACTTCGGGGACGGTTCCACCTGCGATCCGAATCCGTGCATCGAACCGGGTCTCGGCGGATGTTGCCTGCCCGACGGCACATGCGCCGATGGCATCAGCCCGCAGGAGTGCGAGGCCGCGCAAGGCGATTATCTCGGTGACGGCGTACTCTGCACGCCGGATTCGTGCCCGGTTGAGCCGGCTCGGGATGACTGCCACCTGACGGCGGTTGCGTCGTGTTGTCCGCAGGATGAATTCACGACGATCGCGCTCACGATCTGCAACAACACCGGCGTGGCGCAGACGTTCGACTGGATGATCGATGCGCTGCCCGGTTGCGCTCCGCTGACGCCGGGCGCGTTCACACCAAATGCCGGCACGACCCCGCCGATCAATCCGGGCCAGTGCGTCAATATCCCGATCAACGTATCGTGTGCGGAACTCGGCGCAGGCGGCGTTCCGAATGCGACCGCCTGTCTCACCGCCATGGTGACCAACACCACCACGGGCAAGGAGTGCAAGGCGGAGGGCAAGGTGCAGATGCTCACCGATCCGCTGCCCGATTGGTGCTTCGACATTCAGCATGTTCGCGTCGATGGCGGCGCGACGCTGAGCGTGCCCGGCGTGGTCGATGTCAATCTTGCAGAAACAGCTCGAGTGGACACCTTGGTAGAAAGCATCGGCCGTGCCGACAAGTTGTTGTATTCGTACAGTGCGACTTCGTCGCTGATCAACCTCAACGGTCACTCCGGCGGCCAGACGCCGGTGCTGATCGAGGCCATCGATCCCGGCACGAGCGCGGTCTTGCATCTCGAAGCGCGCTTTGAGAGCAGCCGCGAGGTCGGCGCGATTCACGATCTGATTCTCTCCGCTGAGATCGGCGGAGTCATGAGGGAAGTCGCCTCGGCCGGCGTGCGCTATGTCGAGAACGGCAGCGTCGTGGAATGCCCCGGCGATCTGACAGCCGATGATGCCGTCGGCGTGCCCGATCTGCTGTCGCTGCTTGCTGCGTGGGGCACGTGCCCCGCCGGCATCCCCGGCAATGGCCCGCTCTCGACCTGCCCGGCCGACTTCGATGGCGATGGCAATGTCGGCGTGCCTGACTTGCTCTTCCTACTCGCGAACTGGGGCGGCAGGTAACGCAGCACACGCAGTTTGTTTTCATCTCATCGAGCGCCCGGCCACACGCCGGGCGCTTTTTTTCATCATCGACAAATAGCCGCGCGGCGGCAGCCCGCGGTTGGGGCCTCGTTTGCGCAAAGGGACTCTCAACCGCGGCCTTCCGGCACGCGGCTATTGGGGCTTCTACGATGCTCCACATGCTTCGCGTTCTCACCTGCATCTTCATCTGCGCGGGCTTCGCTCTCTCCGGCTGCACGCGCGATCAGACACCCGAGGTCGTGCTGTACACATCAGCGGACGAGTACGTTGCGCGGCAGGTTGTCACTGCATTCGAGAAAGACACCGGCATCCGTGTACGACTGCTGGGCGACACGGAAGCGAAGAAGGCGACAGGCCTGGTCGAACGGCTTCGCGCTGAACATCAGGCCGAACGGCCGCAGGCGGATGTGTACTGGTCATCGGAAATCTTCATGACGATTGCGCTTGCGGAAGAGGGCGTGCTCGAACCGTTCACCGCGAAGACGATCGCAGACTGGCCCGAGCAGTTTCGCGATGTCGAGAACCGCTGGTACGAGTTTGCTGCGCGAGCGCGCGTAATTGTGTACGCGCCGCAGCGCATGGATGAAGCTGACCTGCCGCGTTCATGGATCGATTTGACTGACGAGAAGTATCGTGGGCGCATTGTCATGGCGGACCCGCGCTTCGGCACGACGGGCGGCCACCTGGGCGCGATGAAAACATACTGGCAATCGCAGGGTGAGCCGGAGCGGTACGACGAGTTCATCGCAGGTCTTGCGCGCAATGAAACGCGCCTGCTGGCGAGCGGCAACGCCGGCGTCGTTCGAGCCGTGGCCGGCGGCGAAGCGGACCTCGGCATGACGGACACCGACGATGTGTGGGCTGCACAAGAGCAGGGCCTGAACGTCGAGTTGATCTATCCATATCACGGCGACGCCGGCACGGAGCACGCGGGGACGCTGCTCATTCCCAACACCGTCTCGCGCGTCGCCGGCGGACCGAATCCGGAAACGGCCGCCACGCTGATCGAATACCTGCTGTCCGAGAAGGTTGAGCGCATGCTCGCGGAGTCAGCATCGGGCAACATCCCCTTGCGGCCGGGCCTGCGCGAACAGTACGAACGCCTTGCGGTGCCGCATCCGCTTGATGTCGATCTCGCAGCGGCATCGGCTGCCCGCCGTGAGGCCATTGAGCAGGCCATGCACGCGCTCGAGTGAAGCAGCGTGCGCGCAGATCCGTGATTTCATTTGACTTGCGACAACTTCAGCGCATCCTGTTCGGGATATGAATGGGTCATGGCTGCCACGTCGTCCCTTCCTGCGGACGCTGAAGATGAAACCGACATGGGTCAATCGGGCTGGTCGCATTGATCGCTCAGCGTGCATGGAGGTTCGCGCATCTGAGGTGAAATCGCGAGCGAAGCTGCGTCCGATCAGGCGAGCGCGTGCCTCAGCGCGTGGCAAGCGCAAGGTGAAGATCACGCCGCATGTTGAGGCCGTGGGCGAAGTGGAGATCAACGGCCGACTGCTTGCGCATTTACATTCGTTTCGCATGCCATATACGCTGGCCGGCGACGGGCGCACGGGGAAGTCAAACGCGATGAAGGATCCGGAAGAGCACAACACGCGCATGCTTGCGGGCGGCTGGCCGAGGGTCTGGCATTTCAATCCGAACAAAGGCGCCTCGCGTACGAAGTTGCTCGGTTTCTTTGCGGAGCCGGAGTTCATGAGCGGCTGGTCACAGAAGGTGCGCCTCGTTCGTTGGCGGTCTCACGAGCGGCTGGCGCAGCACTATTTGATTTGCCCGCAGTGCAAGGGCAAGTTTCGCAAACTGTTCATGGTGCTCTGCTCGAAACAGGAAATCGACGACGCTGCGACTGCTGAGGCGTGGGTCGACATGGTCGATGCAAGGCATGCAGCATCACGCCGACCGATCGATCCGGACATCCTGCGCCTGCGCGCGAAGATGATCGACCGTTACGCGCCGCTCTTTCACGATAGAAGACTGCTATGCAGGACATGCCTCGGCATGCGCTACGGCGAGATGCGCACGCGCGATGAGCGGCATGAGGAGAAGTGCCGCCTGGAGCAGCAGCGCGAGGCGGAAGTGAACGCACGCGAGGCAGAGCACAAGGCGAAACAGCGCGAATACAACAGGCAATATAAAGAGGACATGCAGGAGGGGCTGCCGCACCTGGAGCGTGCGATCAAGGCGCTGGCGCGCTCGCAACGCATTGCGGATGCGCTGAAGCGGATGAAGTTGTGAAGAAGGCGCATCGATGAGAGAGCGCCGCGGCAGCTCGAAATCGCGCAGCGCGTGACACGTCGCAACGCAGACTTCACAGTTCTGGCAATCGCGGCAAATGAGTCAAGACATGGCGCGACTCTTCACGCACAATAGCCGCGTGGCGGAAGCCCGCGGTTGAAGACCTCGTTCGCGCAAGGAAGTCTCAACCGCGGCCTGCCGG
>CAZFZT010000128.1:0-5760 GCA_964523675.1 uncultured Isosphaeraceae bacterium | reverse complement strand
ACTCAGATGGAGGACCATCTGTTTGGAGCCACTAACACAAGGAGAGGAGATATGAATCAACAACGATGGTTTGGCAAAGCCGGTAGCGCGTTCGTCGCGTCCGCATGTCTCGCGGCCGCAGCGCCCGTCTTCGGCCAGGCGGAGCAGACGACGGTCTTTGTCTCCAACAATGGGAACCTTCGCGGCGGAGTGACGTCGTTCTTCATCGACAGTGACGGCTCGCTCATCCATCCACAGTATCTCGAGACCGGACAGCGCGATTCGCTTAGCGACCCATGTCCCGGTTGCAACGCGTACTCAATGGCAATCTCGCCGAACGGCAAGTATCTGGTCATGGGGCATCCGTCGTCGGATATTCATCCGCGCCACATCAGCATTATTCGTGTGCATGCCGATGCATCGCTTGAACTCGTCGGCCTGTGGCCGGTTGTCGGCTCGCCGCTTGATGTGGCGTGGCTGAGCAACGAACATATCGCCGTCACAGTTCCGTCGGGCGTCAACAATGGCTTCCGCGTCCATCAGTTCGATGAAGATGCGAACACACTCGTGCAAATCGACATCGAAATCACAAATGGCTTCACCGGCTACTTTGCGGTGGATCATGCGAATCAGCGGCTCTTCACCGAGCGCACGGGGCAACTCTACTCCTACGAGATCAAGCCCGACGGCACAGTGGATCTCGTCGATTCAATGGCGATGCCAACCTATACGCTTGGACTCGGCCTATCGCCTGACGGTTCGCATCTTTATGCCGGCGCCGGCATCAGCGGAGGCGGCAACGCCATTCCGGGCATTCTCATCGGTGAGACAGGAATGCTCCACCTGATGCCCGATTCACCGTTCACTTCCCCCGGCGCCTCGCCGAAGCAGGTTGTTGTTGCTGACAACAATCCCTTCGCAATAGCCGGCCATGGCACCGATGCCACCGTCCGCACCTTCTTCATCGACCAAGAATCTGGAGCACTCGCGCCAACCGGACATTTCTTCGACGTCGGACTGCAGGGCTCACTTGGTAACGTCGGCACGATGGGTGATCTTGTTTTCTTCACTGACAATACCACCGCGATTGACGGCATCAGGGGCGTGTACTCATTTACGCTCGGGCCTGATGGTTCGCTCACGCAGAACGGCGATGTTGCTGACACCCTGGGCATTGCGCCGCGCGATGTCGTGACATGGACGGTCGCCACCTGCGCTGCAGATCTCAGCGGCGACGGCAGCGTCGGGGTTCCCGACCTGCTCGCACTGCTTGGCGAATGGGGCAATTGCCCCGGCTGTGACAGTGACCTTGACGGTGATGGCAGCGTTGGGGTGCCGGACCTGCTCGCCCTGCTCGCTGACTGGGGTGAGTGTAAGTAGCGCCCGCCGATCAGATCAGATCACCGATTCGCTGGCTCGCCGATATCATCGGGTGAGGATCAGGACGCACGTTCAGGAATCGTGTGTACAGTTCGCTTCCTACGCCCATGAAGGTGAACCCGATCGATCAACTCAGCGTCTACGGCCCCGGGAAGTGTCAATCGCTTCCCGGGGGCGTTGACGAAGCGCGAAACTGGTGCAGGCGCCTCGCACACGGTCGCTATGAGAACTTCAGCGTCCTCTCCGCACTGGTGCCACACGACCTGCGCGATGACTTTGCGGCGGTGTATGCCTTCTGCAGATGGGCCGACGATCTCGGCGATGAGGTCGGCGATACCAACCGGTCGCTCGAACTGCTCGCCTGGTGGCGCAGCGAATTGCAACTGTGCTTCGAAGGTCGGCCGCGCCATCCCGTCTTTCTCGCGCTCCAGCCAACCATCGAGAAACACGATCTGCCCATCGAACCTTTCGACGCGCTCATCAGGGCGTTTGAACAAGATCAATCCGTCACGCGATACGAAACCTGGCGACAAGTGCTCGACTATTGCACGCGCAGCGCCGACCCTGTCGGCCGGCTTGTTCTCATGGTCTGCGGCGAACGTCGCGATGACGAAACGTTCGCGCTCAGCGACAAAATCTGCACCGCGCTCCAATTGACCAATCACTGGCAGGACGTCAAACGCGACATTCTTGAACGCGACCGCATCTATATCCCCCGCGAATTCTACGACCCGCACAAGTGCAACGATCCGCATGTCGCCCCACGAATCAGCAGCGACGAAGCGATCTTCGCAGAGTCAGCGGCCGCCGTCGGCGCGGGCCGCGCCTGTTCACCCAATGGCCTCGCTGAAACAGCTTGCGCCGTACATGAAGATTCTCCTGACCAGGGCGATTCTGCCGCGACAACTGCGACGGCGCGGACTCTACCGCCCATCGCCAACTTTGAAGCACGCCTGATCGCCAGCGCACGGCAGGGCTGGGCGGTCGATCGCGAGTTTCTTCCAGCCGCTCGCCGGGTGATTCGTGAATGCGTCGATCGTACCTGGCCGCTCTTTGAAGAAGGTTCGCAGTTGCTCCGCCTCATCCAGCCGCAGACCCGGCCGATCATCTGGCTCTTCGCGGCAGGCGGCCAGCATGTGCTGCGATCGATCGAAATGTGGAACTACGAGACCGCGCTTCACCGTCCAAAGCTGACGAAGCCACGAAAAGCTCTGCTCGTGGCCCGCGCCTGGCTTCAGTCTCGCTTCTCGGGGAGGTCAAGGTAATGGTGACCGACCAAAGCGTGACAGAACCCCGACGCCGTCCGCAGGGGGACGGCTCGCTCGGGGCGAATGACAACGGCTGCTCACATGATCGTGTCGTGCCGGCTCTGGAGCATTGCAAACGGATCACGCGCAGCCGCGCACGCAATTTTTATTACGGATTGAAACTCCTCCCCGAGCCGCAGCGTTCTGCGATGTACGCACTCTATGCATGGATGCGCGCGGCAGATGATCTGGCGGACGAGAACTGGACCGACACGAGCAGCCCAGAGTGCCCGGCGCCGGGTGATTCGGGTCCAGCCGCGTGCGCAGCGCACCCACCTCGGCACACCGCGCTGGAGCATTTCCGCGCTGCGACGATGCAGGCGCTCGCCGGTAAACCAAAGCGCGACGATCCGATGTGGCTGGCACTCGCCCATGCGGCCGGAAGGTTCAACCTGCCTTCCCACCCCTTTCACGCCATGCTCGATGGCCAGCTCGATGATCTCACCGGCCGGCGCTATGAGACCTTCGAGCAACTCCGCGCCTATTGCTACCGCGTCGCCTCAACGGTTGGTCTGCTCTGCATCGAGGTGTGGGGTTACAACGATCGGGCTGCGGTGCAACTTGCCACCGATCGCGGCATTGCGTTTCAACTCACGAACATCCTGCGCGATGTCAAGGAGGACTTCGACGGCGGACGGGTGTACCTGCCTGCCGAAGACTTTCACGCGGCCGGAATCACCGCTGTACAATTGCGCCAATGGAGCAAACCCGAGCAGTGCCGATCATTCATTCTTCGGCAGGTCGAGCGCGCCCGGAGTTACTACGAGTCGTCCGCTGCCCTTGATGAGCTGATTGATGCGAAGTGCCGGCCGACGCTGTGGGCAATGACGACGATCTACCGCGGGCTGCTCGAACGCATCAAGTCAGACCCGGCGGCACTGGTCAGCGATCGCCGAGTCCGGCTCGGGTTCCTGACGAAGGGGTTGATCACGTTGCGAGCGCGGACGGGACGAATGAGGGCATGAGCGATCGGCACGTCCTCATCATCGGGGCCGGCCTCGCCGGCCTGGCGGCGGGTGTACGGTTGGCGGAACATGATGTCAGGGTGACCATCATCGAGACCCGGCGGAAACTCGGCGGTCGCGCCACAAGCTTCGTCGACCCGAGATCAGGCGAGGTGCTCGACAACTGTCAGCATGTCCTCATGGGCTGCTGCACCAACCTTGTCGATTTCTACGATCGGCTCGGCGTGCTCAATGCCATCCAGTGGCATCGGCGGCTGTTCTGGAGCAGGGCTGAACCGAGCGAAGGCGGCCAGCGCCAGTCGGCAGGAGCCATAAGCGGTGACAAACCATCGAACATCCACCCGCTCCAAGCCGGGCTTCTTCCTGCGCCGCTTCATTTCGCCGGCTCATTCTGGCGCATGGGGATCTTCAGTCGAGCGGAGAAGCGGGCCATCGCGCGGGCGATGTGGCGGATGATTCGGATGGGGACGGCTGGGCGGCTCACATGGCGCGGCCGCGTCTTTTCGGAGTTCCTGCACGAATGCGACCAGCCGGCAAGTCTCGTGCGCGACTTCTGGAATGCGATCATCGTCAGCGCCTGCAACTTGAACGTGGACCGCGTGAGCGCGGCCGTCGCTCTTCACGTCTTCCAGGAAGGATTTCTCGCCAACAAATGGTCGTACACCATGGGATTGCCAACGCTCCCGCTGTGGGAGCTTTACGAACCCGCACAGCGATTCATCGAGGAGCGCGGCGGTGAAGTGCGGCTGGGCGAGTCGGTCCGCAGCATCAACTTCGACGGGCGGCGCGTCACCGGCGTCGTTACTGAGCACGAACTCATCAAGGGCGGCGCGGTGCTGGCGACTGTCCCGTTCGACCGGCTTGACAAGCTCATCTCAGCTCCAATGCGCACCGTGGATGCGCGTCTCCAGAACCTCGACAAGTTTCAGGTCAGCCCGATTCTCGGCGTGCATCTGTTTTTCGAGGAGCAGGTCATGCCGGACGACCTGCCGCATCTGGTGGTGGTGGGAGAGAATCTATGCGGCGTTCAGTGGTTGTTCAATAAGGGTGGGAACCGGCGTGAAGGGGCCAAGGATCACTTGCACCACATTCATGCTGTCATCAGCGCGGCCGACGATTGGATGGCGCTTGATGAAGCGACCATCCTGGAACGCGTCATGCAGGACATTCACCGTGCACTTCCGGGATCGTCGGGAATCGTTCCGGTGCGCGGCCGGGCGGTGAAGGAAAAGCGAGCAACCTTTGCCGCAACGCCTGAGGTGGAGCAGTTTCGACCTTCCGCAGAGCCAGGCACGATCGGCCTGCACGGCGGCG
Source organism: uncultured Isosphaeraceae bacterium (assembly GCA_964523675.1). Taxonomy (GTDB): domain Bacteria; phylum Planctomycetota; class Phycisphaerae; order Phycisphaerales; family SM1A02; genus CAZFZT01. The sequence goes on along the minus strand of CAZFZT010000128.1, from coordinate 815 downwards.
GCATCATGAACTTGTACCTGGCTGGGGACTGGACCGACACCGGCTGGCCCGCCACCATGGAGGGTGCTGTGCGAAGCGGCTATGCCGCAGCGGCCGCTATCGCGGGCGCGCACGATGCGGAGCGAGGCGAGGTGGCCGGCGGCCAGATCGAGGACATCCCACCCGGTCGGATCGCCGCGTTGCTCGGCCTGCGTTAGGTGAGGCGGCATCAGGCAAGGATCAGGAAACGGCCAAGAGCCAACAGCGAACAGCCAAGCGGTTCTGGACAAGCGTGATCAACCGACTCCCCGCGATCTTGCCAGTGGGATACAGTTCAGCGCATCGAGTGGGGTTCAGCGGCTTCATGAGAGACGCCGGCATCTGATTGCCACACATTGCTACACAAGGAGGAGTTCCAATGAACAAGACCGCCTTCGCCTTCGCCACTTTGCTTCTGGTGATGACTTGTGCTGCGCATGGACAGGACAGGCCCACTTGTCACTCCAATGCCGAGTGTGGGGATGGTTGGTACTGTGAAAAGTCGGTCGGCGAATGTGATGGGACTGGAGCGTGCGCGGTCATGCCGATCTTCTGCACTGAAGAGTATTTCCCGGTGTGCGGCTGCGACGGCGTGACGCATGACAATCCCTGTTACGCCGCAGCGGCAGGCGTGAGCATCGCGCACTTCGGCGAGTGCGGCGAATCGTGTTCGACGAATGCGGATTGCGATGATGATTCGTATTGCAAGAAGCCGGTCGGAGAATGTGATGGATTCGGCGAGTGTGCGGAGCGGCCCGCAGGATGTCCGGATGTCTGGGATCCGGTGTGCGGCTGTG
>CAZFZT010000127.1:0-5986 GCA_964523675.1 uncultured Isosphaeraceae bacterium | reverse complement strand
CCAGCCGAAGAGGATGAGAAGCAGGATCACGTTGTATGTCAGCCCCGCCCAACTGAAGTGCGTCGTCTTCCAGCCGCGCGCCGATGACGGCGGCATGAATTCGTCAACGGTGCCAATGTACTCGCGTGACCGAATCAGGAAAGGCACCGCACTACCGATTCTACACCACAGCCGACCGTCTGATGAGATGATCGCCTCTCCTCTGTACATGGGGTGCCAGTCGTCCTGAACCCGGCGCTTGATCTCGAACAAGAACGCCGAAAAGGCGTGAGGGCGAGCAACCCTTCCAACATCCGGCGACGGCAGAAACGGCAATAAGGGTCCGCGCTGAACAGCATACCTTATCAATCCATTCTCGGTCACCACATGCTCCGGGGGCCCGGCCCTTTCAGTTCGATACCAACTTACGGGGGGCCCATATTCTCTACCGTAATAGAGTGGCCTTACCGGTCGACCAATGGGCGCCATCAGCCGATCGTCTCGCGATGGGAGGTAGCCGAACCTCGCTTGCCAATGGAACTCGAATCCGGAAAAAGTATTGCCGGGACCGTTAAGCAACCATCCGTTGTAAGCCACAAATCGAAACATAAGCAATTCGCCAACGCCGATCACAACCGCCATCGCCACGCACAGAACGACAAACTTCACCGCCATGCGGCGAATCACGGACAGACGTGATTCAAAATCTAGACGTAGCATCACAGCCGTATCACTCCTCCCGTGGTTCAAGGATGTACATCCGAATACGAAATGGATAGACGCGGCGGGTACTTCATCGCCGGAGATCGCCATCGAGCAATTCAACACATCGTGCGCGCGAAGCACTCCAGGATAGGTGACTCGACGACCGGTACGTTGTAGGCGCATTCATCGTCGAATCTCTTCCTTCCAAATTTCCTGCAGGCGGCCATGATGATAAAGATTCCCACACTCAGGACATCGTCCACGTGTTGACAGCCCGCGCAGGTCATATCTGCAACTCGGACAAATCAAGAAGCGATGGTCGTAGGCGTCGGCAGATGTGCGAGCAGTGCGCCACGCGCCAATGCCCACCGCCGTGAACAGGAGTCCCACTCCAACGCTACCAAATACGACCGCCCATTCAAAGACGGCGCGCAATAATAGCAAGCATGTCAGGATGAACACACCGCCTGCAACGGCGAGAATACGCATCCATGTTGTCTTTCTTCGCTCGATGCGGAATGGAGTATTCACACGTAGATCCTCTACGCCAATCCACAAGCCCTTTGGTAGGCAAGATCATACCAGTCCGCGTACGACCGGTAGCATAGAGCAATTGCCGCTGCCAATCCAGCATTCGCCAATGCAAGATTGATCGTGAGCGCGGTACTCGCTGCCACCGAGCATGCGACAGTTACCCATGCCATCAACAAACAGAGCTTGGTTGCCAGGCTGAACTTCTGAATGGCGGCAGCCAGGCGCTGACAGTGACAAGATAGACCAAGACCGCCGGTAAGGCGGCCTTGGTCTGATCCTTGAGCTCCAGTTGTGCAATCGGTCGACGCGGGTTTGTCACTGTTGACGACTGTTGATCGCCTCCAGCGTCTCGCTTATTAATCCTCGAAACTCGTCGTCCTCGTGGTTGGAGTGCAACGCAATGTCACTCGCATACTGTTGCAAGATTTCTTGATGCCGCCCATCGTGGGCAAGGCTGTTGAGGAGCCATGCTGAACTCCAACTGATCCATTGATCCTCATCGCCAATCGCATTGACTGCCATGTCAATGATCGGTTCAAGGACGGATGGCGCGGCGCCCGAGAGTCGGATGTTCACAGAGTGCGCCGCTTTGAAGCCGGCTCGCCGAACACAAACGTCTTCTTCGTCGCGCATCGCCGCTTCGACGAGCCGCAGCGCTTCATCAAGTGGCAGCATGAATACGAGGGATGTGACCCGCGCTGAGCGAACATCGCAGTCCTCATCGTTCTCCATCGCGCCCAATGCGCTGAGCATCTTCGCCGTCATTCCGTGGCGTATGCTAGCCAAGCCGATCGACTCAACAGCGTCCCGGCGCACATCTGGCCGCTCGTGCTTGAGGAGATCAAACAGTGCATCAATGCCGTTGCGGTTGCGCACCGCGAGGACGCGAAGTGCCCTGAGCGCTGCGGCCCGCACAGTGTCGCTTTCATCATCGAGCAGCGGCAGCAACCGAGCAAGAGATCCCTCGACGTCGGTATGGTCTGCTGACCTCACGATGGCTTGAGCGCGATGCGCTTCACTACTGCGATCACGCTGCATGATCGCCGAGATGTCACTGGACAAAGAGTCGTCCTCGGCAAACTCCTCCGCGAGTTCAAGCAAAGTTGCATACCTGAATTGCAGGTCGCGGCTGCGGAAATCATTGGGCGCATGTTCGATGTGCGCAACGACGGTCGTTCCTAGCCAGCGCCATTGCCAGCGCCATAGCGCCCGGCCGATCGCCGGACTGTACGGGTCGAGGAAATCCATCCGTGAGCGGCCGAATAGATCGTGGTACGCCTGATACTCCAGTCCTTGTCTTGCCCATTCTGACTCATCGAAGTGGAGCATGAGCAGCAGCAGAGTCGCCGGTGTTACCGAGGCATAGCCGTGTCTCTGCACCCTTGGCTGTATGACGATGAATATCGAAAGCATGAGCACCGCCACGCTCGCAAGCGCGACGTTCCAGTGCCGGCGCGTGCGGAACAGGTCATGAACGCGCGCAATCCGGTGGCCGCATTCAGGGCACAAAAAGTACGCTGCGGTTTCGCCTTCCGCAGCCTGTCGTTGCGACGATGCTTCCATGGAGTACCAGCACTTCGGGCAACGACGCCGGCTGCGCGAACGATCGAGAAACAACGAATGAATGAGAACCGTCAGCCCTCCAACGGCCAGAGCAATGGCGGCAGCGTAGATGACCAGATCGCGCATGGTGAACCACTCTCTCTTCTATTGACGTCGAGTTACTGTAGCCCATACAACGCTAGCGCCTCAAGCGCGTAAGTACAACTGCCTTCTGTCTTGAGGGCGCGGTCGTTGTGAAAAGCAACCGAAGCACGCGACGGCGAACCGCGTGCCTCGGAGCATGACAATCTTGCTATCCGATCTCTGTTCTGGCCCGATGCGAGACGAAGCCAACTGTTTAACCTCACGGGCAGATGCACCGATTGGGGGGAGCGCCACCAGGTCCCGGAACGGCCGGCGCTGTGATGTACACCTGGCAGAGGGACTTGCACAGGCGTCGTTGTGCAGCGGTGGTACATACAGTGCTGGTGGCACAGCAGTTACAGCAGGTGGTGCAGATGACTCCGGGGCCGACGCCGTATCCTGGTGTTCCGGGGTCGCAAGGGGGCGCCCCCCCACCCCAGCAAGGGGGAACGTTTGGGCCGGGTGTAACTTGAGCGACCACGGTGCTGAGGTTCGCAATCTCCGTGCCGAGATTGTCATCAAGCAAGCCGATGAAAGAGTGAATCACTGCGAATCCAATCTCCACCTCTTCGTTGAAGTCCGTTAGTTCGGCCTCGCCATTCGCATCCACGACGAACTCGAGAAACGGCTCGTCGTCAACCTTCACAACCACGGTTGATCCGTCCACGTACCCGAACCAGACCTCTGCCGAGTCCGCTTCAGTCACGATGTCAAACAGCGTCCATGGGTGGCCGCTCGTGGACCCATTGGACATGATGATCTTGCGATCACGGTAGAGCCCATCCGTTCCTTCAACGATCGCTTCGATAAGGTAGCGATCTTGCCGAAAAGTTGTGAGGTCGAACCCGACGTAGCCGCGGTCCTGGCTGCGCTCGTCGGCCTCGATGTAGATCTTACTGCTGCTGGTGAAAGCAGCCCCCGCAAGGAATGCTGCGAGCACGACGACGGCGACAATTGAGACGATGCTCGTGGTGCGTTTCATGTTGCAAACTCCCGAAGGTGTTCCTGAAAAGCGTGACCGGCCGCGCCGATCATCGAGCACGACGTTACCTCCACGCACATCGGTCCGCTATACGCGATCACGTACGTATTCACGTACGGGTTTGCGTACGTGAGCGGGGCCGAATCCCAATTCTCACTTGCCGCCGCCGGTGAGCGCCTTGTGCGTCGCAATGACCTTCACAATCACCTGCGGCCGCGACCTCACCTTCAGGTGCATGTACGAATGCCTGAAGCGCATATCGACAGCGTGAACAGACAAGCGCAGGTCCGCTGCGATCTGCTCCTTCTTGACGTCGTCGAAGATGCCATGCACAAGCGCGAGATAATCGCTCGACAATTCCAGCGCTTCGCCGATCGCCTCCCATTCAGAGTCGCTGAGCACCTTGCGGCCGCACGGCGACTTCACGTTTCCATTGTGCGTCACTGCTCACCCCCCCCTCCCGCAGAATGCGCATGCCCACGCACGCGCGTTGCTCGCTCGCTTCGAACCGCCGGGTCTTCTGTTCATTTGACTTCCCCTTGAATGTGTCCCTTCAGAATCAGTTCACGACCGCCCCGTGCGGGCGCGATAGCAGTAAGCTAACGATGGGCTCGCCGTGCGTCAAGCGGCATCTCCACCCCCTAACATCTTCCTTTCACCGTTCTCTGCAGGGCGGTCGCGGCATGGCCGATGCATATCGAATCCGTCACGCCCCCGCTTGATGAAATCCCCTCCTGCCCCTACGCTCCGCCCGCCCGGTGTGCGGAATAACTACCGCTGCCGGCCGTTTCGACCGATAGCCCACGAATGACGATGGCCAAGACCTCGCCAAAGAAGAAGCCCGGATCACGCAAGAAAACCGCGTCCAAGAGCGGCGGCGGGCGAACGACGCCCAATGGCAGCGCTTCGGGCAAGCATCTCGTCATCGTTGAATCCCCCGCCAAGGCCAAGACCATCAATAAATATCTCGGCGGGGATTTCTTGGTCCAGGCGTCGGTCGGCCACGTGCGCGATCTGCCCAGCAAGGCACCCAAAGGCACCAAGCAGCCGGTGCCGGGCGTTGATCTTGAGCACGATTTTGAGCCGACGTACGAAATTCTGCCGGGCAAGAAGAAGGTCGTCACCGACCTCAAGCGGGCGGCCAGGCAGGCGGATGACGTCTGGTTCGCGACCGACCTTGACCGTGAGGGTGAAGCGATTGCGTGGCATCTGGCGCAGGAACTTGGCATTGACCCGAGAGAGGCCAAGCGCGTGGTCTTCAACGCGATCACGCGCGATGAGATTCAGCGGGCCTTTGCGAATCCTCATGCGATCGATGTCGATCGCGTCAACGCGCAGCAGGCGCGGCGTATTCTCGATCGGATCGTTGGATATCAGGTCTCGCCGCTGCTGTGGAAGAAGGTGGCGCGCGGCCTGTCAGCGGGGCGCGTGCAGTCGGTGGCGGTGCGATTGATCGTTGAGCGCGAGCGCGAGATTCAGGCGTTCGTGCCGGATGAGTACTGGCGCGTCACCGGCAGGTTCGTCACAAATCCACAGGTCCACAAGTCCACAAGTCCACAGCCGAATGCCCTGGCACGCGCGTGGCGCGAGTTCATGGCTCAGCGCGATGAGAAAAACAAGCCGCCGACGATCAAAGCGCAGAACGCATGGCTGGCGGAGCATGATGCCTTCAAGGCGGAGCTTGTTGAAGTTGCCGGCAAGAAGTTCGATCTGCGAACCTCCAGCGAGGAGGCGCGCGATCTGTCGGCCGATGTCCAGCGCATCTGCGAAGCGACTGGGCTGGTGAACATCAGTATCTCCGCAAAGGAAAACCCCAGCGGCAAAGGACCGGCGAAAACGCTGCGCACCGTTGACGCGGAGCTCGCGCCCGGCGTGACCTACCGCGTCAAGTCAATCGACACCAAGCGCACGACCTCCCGGCCGCCTGCGCCGTTCATCACGTCAACGCTTCAGATGGCTGCTTCTTCCGCGCTGAGCATGGGCGCGAAGCGCACGATGGGCATTGCGCAGGCGCTCTACGAAAACGGCCACATCACCTACATGCGCACCGACTCGACCAACCTGTCGGGCGAAGCAGTCAGCCAGGCGCGGTCGTACATC
>CAZFZT010000126.1:0-6063 GCA_964523675.1 uncultured Isosphaeraceae bacterium | reverse complement strand
TCCCGCGAGAGCGATGATCGCCGAGATGGTGCGGCGTTACAGCATCCTCGGGCTCGATTGCTCGATTCTCGAAGTGCAGAAGCTTGCGTGGTTTCTGGAGCGGGTGATCGAGCGGCGAAAACTGACGAATCCGCTGCAATTGCAGTTTGCCGCAGATCGGTTTGGGCCGTATGCCCATCGACTGACGCATCTGCTCAATGCGCTTGATGGGAGTTACCTTCACTGTGAGAAACGCCTGGCGGATGCTTCGCCGATGGACACGATTGCATTCAATGACGAGAAGCGGGAGGCGATCGAGCGGTATCTGAGAAGTTCGGAAGGCGCGCCGTTCGTTGAGGTGATTGAAGCGACCGAGTCGATCATCGAGGGTTTCCAGTCACCGCTGGGAATGGAAGTCCTTGCCACAGTGGATTGGCTACTCGCTCGGCAGACTGTTGACGCCACAGTCCAAGATGTTCGCGAAGCACTCCACCACTGGCCCGGTGGCCCCCAGGCAGCTGCGCGCAAGCAGAGAGTCTTTAGCGATAAGTTGATTGCGGCTGCTTTGGATCGCCTGAACGCAGATTGAACAAAGGCGGATCATTCTCGCTCAGCCGAGCATGGAAGTAGTCATATCGGCGAGTAGCAACTGACTCCCCCCTTCCCGTAACTACAACATTCGCTTCAAGCGATCTTCTAACCCGCAAGCTTCATCCGCGCTCAGACCGGCCATGGCGTAGAACAGTTGGTCGATAACGTCCTGAATCGGCTGGGCCTTCGGATCGAGCCGCGAGCGCGCGATCTCGCCCCGCGCCTTCTCGATGCGGATGATGTCCTTCGCGAGTTCCACGAAGGTGACAGCGCAGTCGCGCATCGCATTTTTGCCGTCATCGCATTTCGCCGTCGATTCTGTGCGCGAATGCATACCCGACCGTCACCCCCGGCGAGCCGGGGGCTATGTGAGCGCGATTGGCGTTAACCATGGGTATGGCGACGCGGCGCGCCCCGCGCGCGTGTTGTGCGCTTCGATGTACCCTTGCACCGGCGGCAGCGCGTTCATCTCAAACAGAAACACCTTCCAATAGCCGCTCGTCCAGATGCGCTTGCGACCCCAATTCTCCGGATGTTTGAGCAGCGCGCTCGATGTCGTTCCTTTCAACCTGCCGACGAAGCGCGCGATGTCCTCGCGCACCGGGCCGACCAACACATGCACATGTGTCGGCTCCACAGCGCAGGCGAATGCGCGCACACAATTAGCCCCGGCCTTGGCCGGGGTGACCGCCGCGCGTTCATTCGGTGCGGAGTCCGAAGGTAACCCCGGCGTTTTCGATTTCCCGAGCGTAACCCCCGGCAAGCCGGGGGCTATGTGGGCGCCGATGACATTTGCGACAATCTGACATTCCTCCGCGCTGAGGAACTTTGGTTGTTCCTTCATCAACGACCGCGCGTGTTCATACGTCGTCACCTCGGGCAAATTGATTTGATGACCTGCGCGAATCAATCGGCCGTACATGTCGAACAGCGGCGACCAGTGGCCGGGCTTTACAGGATCGCCGGGCAACCACGTGCCGTACGTCGTCCACACAAGATGAATCCCAACCGTCGAACCCACGCCCGCATCATAACACACATATTGCCCTATATAGCCCCGGCCTTGGCCGGGGTGACCGTCGCGGGGCCGGTGATCGCCGCGCACCACGTGGACCGGTGCGTTTTCGATCGCCCGATGGTTACCCCCGGCAAGCCGGGGGCTATATGGGGCTATATGGCGTGGGCGCGGACGTTCGGTTGCGTTTGTTCGTTGCGCAATTTTTCGATCAACTCCGCGCGGCTTGCGACTTGATGACGGCGGATCGCGCGCTGGATGTGGCCGTTGACGCCGATGCGCGTGATGCCCATGGCGCGGGCGATGTCGGATGTCTTCATCCCCTGCGCGAGCAGCCGAGCCGCCTCCTCAGCGCGCGGCGCTTTGCGATTGTCAACGGCCTCCACCGCGTTGCGACGGGTGAGCGGCGCTTCCTCGATCGGCCGCGCGACCTCATGACCTTGCAGCAATCCACCTGAAATGTATGACACGAACATGTTCCACCCCGTGCCGTCCGACATGCGCGGGTAATTCACCTGCCAACATTCCTTACATGCGAAACATCGATTGCCCTGCCCGATCGGCGACTCGTGTTCGCCCGGCCGCCATGTGCCCGCAAGACCTGAATCGTCGGGCATCTGAAGTTCAAGCGCGCCCGCGCCGGATTCGCCGAGCGTCCACACCGGCATCGGGGCGTAGAGCGCGCGGACCGCTCTGCCGCACCCGGCATGCTCGCCGGTTTCATCGATCAAGCCGGGACACTTCCAATGCCAGCCGCGGAATCTTCCCTTGCGTGAGCCGCGCACTGCGATGCGCTCGAATGTTTGTTCAAAGCACTCGGGCAAGCGCAGATGCAAGCCCTGCCAGATCGAACCCCACACCGGGTCGGGCGGCAGGCCGGCTTCATGATTGGGATCAATCGGCGAGGGCGTGTACACAATCGCCATCGGCATGCCGCGTCCGCCGTCTTTGCGATGAATGCCGGGATACGTGTAGCCCCAGAGTTTGAGTCCGCTTGCGCGATTGATGGCCTGCGTGGCGGATTCGCCCGGCCGCCGCGCCAGGGCGCGTTTGGTTCCTTCCGTGCTCGAATACGGATACGGATCGCTGCGATCGATCCAGCGATAGACGTTGAGGTAATGTCTGCCGAGCAGCGCTGCGACTTTCTTGATGGGAATGCCGGGATATCGAATCGTTACCGGCGCGGTGAGGTCACGAATGACGGACCCGGTGAGGGTGAGGCGATGCGTCACGCCGCGTTCGAGCGCGGATTCGTAGGTTTCACCATCACGGATGAATGCATCCTGCGGTGTGGGATCGTCTTCTGGCTGTTCGAACCAGGATGGAAAGTCAAAGACAGCATTATGCAATCCGATGCGCGAATCTGCTGCGCGAATGCACAGACACCACGCACGCGGCGGTCGTTTCATCCCGGCAAGATGCCGCCGGCGTGAACGCCGAAGCGCCTCCACCCGGTCCTCCCGACACCGCTCGCCGATCCGCTCCCACGCCTCCTGAAGATGAAGATCAATCTGATTCATATTTGGTATCTGTTAGGATACCACAGATCAGGAGCGAGTCAACCGGCGTGGCGAATTTCCGCCGCGCTCGCTTCATGCACGGGGCTGCCACCGGCTGGTGATGGCTTATCTCGCCTCGCCGAGCGCGAGGGCGTCGAGCAGTTGCCCTGCGAATGCTCGCTTTGATGATCCCGGCAGCGTCACCTCGCGTCCATCCTTGAAGATCACCACCGCGCCCGCGGGCACATCCTCCGCCTCCATCGTCTCCAGCGGGTTGGCGACGATGGCCTCCAGCTTCTTTCGCGCCAGCTTGGCCCGTGCCGAGGCATGCAAACGCTCAGCCGGCTCAAGCGCGAAGCCGAACACGCGCTGAGTCGGCCGCGACTGGGCGGCCAGTTCCGCCAGCAGATCCGGCGTCGCTTCAAGCTGCAACGTCAGCCCCTGATCCGATCGCGAAATCTTCGTCAGCGCGCTGCGGGATGCTGTCAGCGGCTGCGCTGGATGGCCGTCTGCGTACTGGCTGGCCGGCTGCGGGGCCGGGCGGTAATCCGCGACTGCCGCCGCCATGATCAGGGCATCGTGGCTGGGCCACTGCTCCCGGAGCAGCTGTTGAAGGTCGGCCGTGGTTCGGAACCGTGTCGTTTGCAGGTGCGAATGGCCATGCGGATCGAGATGCGTTGGTCCAAGCAGCAGCGTGACGTGCAGACCACGAGCGGCGGCCTCTTCCGCGAGGGCGATGCCCAGCCGGCCCGATGATCGATTCGCAATGTAGCGCACCGCATCGATCGGCTCGTGCGTCGGTCCGGCGGTGATGAGCAGGCGAAGGGCCTTCGATTGGCGTCGGCTCTGGCTTGCGGAATGCGTCACGGTCCGCAATACTATCGGGTTCCGCCCGTACCGCGCCCCTTCTCAGACCTCCCCCAGCTCCATGGCCCGAAAACGACAGAAACTCGGTGAAATCCTCCTCGGTTGGGGAACCGTCACGAAGGAACAGATCGAGCAGGCGCTGGGCATTTCCAAGGGCACCGGCAAGCGGCTGGGCGAATCGCTCATTGAAACCGGCTTCTGCAAGGAAGAGGATATCGCCAAGGCACTCGCTGCCCAGTTCGACATGGAATATGTCGATATGGGAAGCTCCGACGTTGAGAATCGCTTCGACCTCTCGCTCGTCAGCGACGACCTCGTCAAAAAGCATCTCTTCCTCCCGATGGAGAAGAACAACGGCCGGCTCAAGCTCGCCATCCATGACCCCATGGACCTCGAGCTTCTCGACCTGCTCCGATTCCGGCTCAACTGCGAGATCGACACCGCCGTCGCCTCGCGCTCCGGCATCAAGGCGTTCCTCGACAGTGCAGGCAAAAGCGCCGCCGGCGCAGGCGGTAACAGCAGCATGTTCTCCAGCGACTCCCTCGTGACCGATTCCGTCGATGTCACGCTCGATCGCTCGGTGGACGCGTCCGTCGATATCGCAGCCGGCGATGACGCGCCCATTGTCCGACTGGCCACCAAAATCATCACCGAAGCCGTCCGCACCCGCGCTTCGGATATCCACGTCGAACCGATGGAAGACCGCGTCGTCCTGCGCTACCGCATCGACGGCGTGTGCCACGTGCGCGACAACCTGCCCAAACGCATGCAGTCATCGCTCCTCGCGCGGCTCAAGCTCATGGCCGGCGTCAACATCGCCGAAAAACGCATCCCGCAGGACGGCCGCATCAAAATGAACGTGGACGGCGAGAAGATCGACTTCCGTGTCTCATGCTGTCCTGCCTATCACGGCGAGTCCATCGTCCTGCGTATTCTCCGACCAGAGTCCGTCCGCATCGGCCTGATGAACCTCGGCTTCGAGCAGGACACCTTCGACACCTTCAACAGGATCATCCGCCGGCCCAACGGCATCTTCCTCGTCACCGGTCCCACCGGCTCGGGAAAGACGACGACGCTGTACTCCGCGCTCGACGTGCTCAATCGGCCCGACCGCAAGATCATCACCGCCGAGGACCCCGTCGAATACAACTTCACCGGCATCAACCAGTGCCAGGTGCGCGATTCGATCGGCCTCACCTTCCCCGCCATCCTCCGCGCCATGCTCCGGCAGGCGCCCAACATCATTCTCGTCGGTGAAATTCGTGACCGTGAAGTGGCGGAAATCGCCATCCAGGCCGCGCTCACCGGCCACCTCGTCTTCTCGACGCTTCACACGAACGACGCGCCCAGCGCCATGACGCGACTCGTTGACATGGGCGTCAAGCCGTTCCTCGTCGCCTCGTCGATTCAAGCGGTCCTCGCGCAGCGGCTCACCCGAATCCTGTGCGACAAGTGCAAGCAGCCGGACCCACAGCCGGACGAGCGATTCCTGCAACTCGTCGGCATCACGCCCGAGGAGCGCGACAAGGGAAACATCTGCAAGGCGGTCGGATGTCCGCACTGCGTCAAAATCGGATATCGCGGCCGCAAAGCCATCTTCGAGATGATGGTGCTCAACAGCGAGATTCGAGAACTCGCGTTCCAGCGCGCCTCCATCGGCAAACTGCGCGATGCCGCCGTCCGTTCAGGCATGAGGCCGCTCCTCCAGGATGGCAAGATCAAAATCCTCAAGGGCCAAACCACCCCAGCGGAAGTCGCCAAGTTCGCTCAGGCCGACACCTTGCTGGAAGCAAATGTTGATGTGTGAATATGAGGTGTTAGGTGTTAGGTGTTAGGTGTTAGGTGTTAGGTGTCAGGAGTTAGGAGTTAGGAGTCAGGTGTGAGGTGTGAGGTTTCGGGGTCGGGATGTGTCTTGCTCATGTCGCCAAGCCCGACGATGAAACCGGATAGAGTCTCCATAGCGCAACCTCCAATTACAAAGACCCCCAACTCCTAACGCCTAACACCCAACCCCCAACACCCAATACCTAACACCTAACACCTAACACCTAACACCCAACACCCAACACCTAACTCCTAACTCCTACCCGCCATGTCCACCGTCCAAATCGA
>CAZFZT010000125.1:0-6251 GCA_964523675.1 uncultured Isosphaeraceae bacterium | reverse complement strand
CCCCCCCCCCCCCCCCCCCTTGGGGGGGGGGGGGGACCTCGATTTCACAAACAAGGGCGACAAGGAGACTTCCGATGCATGGAAATTTCAGCACAAGTCGTCATGGCGGCGGCGTGGCGATGTGTCTTGCGCTCATCGTTTGCTTCTTCGCAGCGCAGGGCGCGATGGCGGCACGGTGGTACGTGGACATCAATGCGAGTCCGAATGGCAATGGTCAATCGTGGGGTACCGCTTTCGATGATTTGCACGATGCGCTCGACAATCTCTTCCTTGTTGAGGGCGACGAAATCTGGGTTGCGGCGGGAACCTACGTGCCGACGGAGGTGAGCCCGGTGCCGGATGTCGGAATTGCCTTCACCCTTCGCGAAGAGGTGCGGCTCTACGGAGGATTCGCTGGCAGTGAGACATCGCTTGCCGATCGCCAGATCATCAACGATCAGTTCGTCAACGAGACGATTCTTACAAGTTCAGGCGTTGTTCTCACGGCTTTGGACATCGGCGGTGGCTTCCGGGGATTCACTGGTCAAAACACGACGGTGAATGGATTCACGATTCGAGATGCGAATCTGGGGGCATGGCTGTTCTACTCCGCTCCAGTCTTCATTCGGTGCCGTTTTATTGAAAACACGACCGGGGTGACCGCGCATGGCAACTTCGATGAGGAAGGAGCAAACCTCGGCCCCGAGTTTATCAACTGTCAATTCGTCGGCAACAATGGAGGTTACAAGGCGGCTGGGGTCGATTTGGACTTTTCTGATGGCACGTTTACCAACTGTCTGTTTGCTGACAACGTGAGCAATACATGTTGTGGCGCTGGGGCGGTGTGGATGTCAAGCAGCACGAGCACATTCGCGAACAGCACCTTCTTCCGCAATACCCTTCTTTATGACCCGGACCCGGGCAGCAACGGTGGCGGCGGCATTCACGTAGGAAACAACTCGGATGCGACGATCATCAATTCTATCTTCTGGAAGAACCGGCACGGAACGAGCGGCGATATCGGCGGTGAGGACGCTCAGATATTTGTCTTCACCGGCAGTACAGTGACGGTTGATTACACGATTGTCGAGGACCTTACCGGCAACTTCGGTGGACAAGGCAACATCGATGACGATCCGCTGTTTGTCAGCGAATCCACTGCCGACCTTCGTCTTCAGAACCACTCGCCGGCAATAAATGCAGGGCGAAACGCTGCTGTGCCCGGCGATAACTACAACATCGTCGATCTTGCCACTCATGATCCGAACCGTCCGACGCCGGAGATGGATTTGGGCAAGCGGGTCATCAACGGCATTGTGGACATGGGACCTTACGAATACATGCCCGAAGGCGACCTTGCCGGCACCGCCTCGGTCGGCATGGAGGACATGGAGGTTCTGCTGTCCAACTACAATTGCGAAGGTGAGTGCCTCGGCGATTTCAACCTTGACGGTAAGGTTGATGAAGATGACGTTGTGATTCTCCTTGAACTGATGGAGGAGGAATGATGCGGCAATCGCCGTTCCTTCGAGTTCATCCGCACACAGGCCGGGCGCTCGCGCTCGGCCTGTGCGTGGCGGTTCTCTCCACGGCACGGGGGCAATGGCCGTGTTCATACAAGGTCGAAGTGCTCAATGGGCCAACCTGCCCCGACGGGATGAGCGGCATTGGCGGCAAGGCAATGAACGAAGCGGGCCAACCGGCCGGGAGTTGGGGTTGCGGCTTCGGCCCCAGTTTTCCATGGATTGGCGTCGGCGGGCCAACGGGAACAGTGCTCGGCCTCCCCCCCGGCGCGTTTGCCGCCGCGGCGCTTGCGATCAACGACACGATGACGAACACCGCTGCCAATGGTGAGCCGTTCGGTCAACTGGCCGGCATTGCGTTCATGCCGAACGACCGATCATTTCTCTATGACAATGAAGCGTACACGATTCTCCCAATGATTGAGAACGCGACCGCGTCGTTTGTGGAGGGAATGAACGACAAGTCCATCGTCATCGGCTACACGGGCAATTATGTCACCGGCGATCCCCCGGATTATGCGTGTTACTGGAGCAATGGATCGATCGAGACAGTTACCGAGGGCCGTGCTTATGACGTTAACAACAACGGTCAGATTACCGGAGTTATCGGGGCGTTGATTACAGGCATCGGATTCATATGGAGCGAAAGAGGACTAGTCGTACTTCCACCGATCACTGGTGGCACGACGAGCCAGGGTGTCGCCATAAACAATCTCGGCCACGTTGCGGGCGTCGGCGCGCTCGTTCCACCGGGAGAGACGAATCCGTACCTTCGTTCCTTTCTATGGCGAGATCGTAAGATGACTATGCTGGGTGTGCTTCCTGATTACAAGGCCTTGGTCGCTCAGGACATCAATGACCACGATGACATCGTGGGCTACTCAATGCATGCTCCTCCCGGCTTCGATCACTTTCGGCCGTTCCTTTGGCGTAAGGGCCTCCTTGTCGACCTCAACGACTTTACCCCGCCCAAGCCACCGATTCGCCGTGCGCACACTATCACGAACAACGGTGTTATATTTGGGGTGACAACGCTCACCGCATTAAAGCTCACGCCGGTCTACGGCCCGCTCGGCGACCTGAATTGCGATGGCGCTGTCAACGTCGCCGATCTTCTTCTTCTGCTCGAACACTGGGGGCGATCGCCGACAGATGACCTTCAGACCGCGCGATGCGACATCGACGAGAACGGCTCCATCGGCATACCCGACTTGCTTATCCTTCTCGCCAACTGGGGATGAAGTCGCGCGGCGCATTGTGATCGGGTGAACCGCGGGCTTCCGCCACGCGGCTATTGGTTTGGCGAGGGCGCGGCACGTTCGGGTCTCGTGAGCAATCCCCCCAGCGGCTGCGCGCTTCGCTGCGATGCCCACCACACCAGCGCGATGCCTGCGATCACCATCAACGTGCTCAGCGACTGACCGCGCGTCAAGCCGAACCACAGCGCCGCATCAGGTTCGCGGAAAAACTCGGAGATGATGCGGAGAATGCCATAGGCAATCAGGAATGTGCCGCCGATCACGCCGGGCCTCCGCGGCCGGAGCCACACCAGCGCAATGACCGCAAAGAGAATCGGCCCATCCGTCGTCGCCTGAACCAGTTGCGAGGGATACACCGCCGTCAGGAGCGGACGCAGATGCTCGATCACGGTCTCATTGCCCGATTGTGTGAGTTCGATCAGGCGCTCAACCGTCCCGTTCACCAGATCGAAGCTTGCTTGTGGCGGTCGCTGCTGCGTGATGATCTGCTCGATGGCATTATCCCATTCGCGTGGTGTTAGGCCTGTGTAGTCGACAATCCCGCGCACCTGCGCGAGTTGCTCCGCGCTCCATTGCCGCATCTCCTGCGGGAACTTCATACTCCACCAGGGCGGGTTCTGTTGATCGGCAACGGGACGCCCGATGAGTTCACCGCTGATGAAGTTCGCGCATCGGCCGAGGAACAGGCCCGGCGGCGCCGCGAGGGCGGCGATATCAAGCAGATGCAATGGCGATATCCCCTGACGCCGCGCAAACAGAAGGAGCGCAACGAGCACGCCGATCATGCCGCCGTGGCTGGCCATACCGCCACGATGAATCGCAAGTACACTCCAGAACGGGAGGTCAGTCGAAAACTCTGTGAGCAGCGACGGATCGTAGAAGAAGACATAGCCCAACCGTCCGCCCAGCAGCACGCCCACGATGCCATAGAACATCAGATCTGGAACGTACTTCGGCTCCAGCGTCGAGCGTCCGGTTCTGGCGAACCAGAGGTAGAGAAGCCAGGCGATCAAAAAGCCGGCCATATACGCAAGGCCGTACCACCGCACGCCGAAGCTCTCGGTGAACTGGATCGCAAACGGATCGATCGTGTGGAAGTAGGCCTCCGCGAGGAGCGTCGTCATCGCCAATAGCGTAGCCGCTCACTCCACTCGCAGCTTTGGGCGGCGGCGTCATTCATAGCCGTCCGGCTTCGCCAGAGAATCAAACCCGCACTCAGGGCACGTGCTTGATGGCGAGCCGCGCATGTCGTAGCCGCATTCGATGCAACTGGCAGACAAGCGAGATTCGCGTTCATATTCGACAAGGGCGCGCAGTCGCCGCTTGACGATTCGACCATCGCTGAAGCCCCAGAAGATGGAGAGTGCATTCGTGGCGAAGATCGGCAGATGGAGAAGCGGATTGCGTGCGTCAAGCAGAAGCGCGCACATCAGTGATCCAGTCAGCAATACAACCGCCGCGACCGCGACAAACCGGCGTTGTGGCGCCCTTTCCCGATGAACTGATTTCTCCACCGCACTGAGGCGCTTGAGCGCAACATCGCGAGGAAGATGTGACAGCGCGCGGTAACTCTGCAGCCGTTCATACTTGAACCAGTCCCGAATGGGCTGGAGCGATGCCATGTGAGAATCATACTGAAGCGAGTGGATCGCTCAACCGCGGGCTGCCGCCACGCGGCTATTGAGGTGAATTCCGGAATCACTCACTCCACTCGTCGCACGACAACATTCTCCCGGCCGTCGCTGCGCGGCAGAGAACCGCGCACGAGGTTGTAAAGCGAATAGGCGCCGGCGAGGACGGCGAAGACCGCGACCGACACCAGCACTGCCAGAACAAACAGCAGCACAATCGGCAGGCCGATGATGATAAAAAACGCGAGTAGCGCGATACGGCTGATCCAATTCGGCTGCGAAGACACCGCCCGCCAGACGTGCGAAGCGGACTCAGCGCCGCGATTGGGGAAGGTTGTGATGCGCGTAATGCGGATCATGGCAATCCATCATAGGTACGATGAGGGAAAAGTACCCTGCACCCTGACACACTCGCTGATATCAGCGAGCATCGCCGGTCGCACCCGAGGGAATGTTGCTGAATCACGCTCCCGCCATTTCTGACTGGTTTTGGCGCTGCCATTGCGGGCGGCCATGACCGTTGCGCGACTGCAACTGTGGTGAGGCGGGGATGATCCAGACCGCGCCTTGGCCGACGACATCGCGCAGCCGCTTGATCAGGTCGGCATCGGCGACGGCTCGCATGCGGGCTGGCCGCAGCGTAACGAGGTGGCCGTTTGATCGCACGCGCACGATGATCTCAGCAGGGTTGCCGCCGCCGGCGAGTCCGCCGGAGCCGGCTTGCTGCAGAATGCCTGCCGCCATTGACATGACGTGTTCCATGCGGTGCTCCTGAGACTCGGCAAAATGCAATTCGATCGCGCGCGTGAGAAAGCGTGGAGCGTCGTCAGGTCGAAGCACCTGCTCCACCTTGATCTGCGGCTCGCCGCGTGAACGGTCAATGCGGCCGATCATAAAGAGGATCGCATCATCATGCAGCAGGTGCGCATGCTTGGCGAAGGTGTCGGCAAAGATCACGCCTTCAATGACGTTCGTCTTGTCGGTCAGTCCGATGATGGCCATCTTTGCCCCTGCTGATTTGCCCTGCTTGACGACTGTATAGCGAATGCGCGAAAGCATGCCGCCGAGACAGACGACATGATCGTGTGCCAGGTTTGCCACTTCGCCGATCGTATGAGTTCGGAACTGGCGCAAGACATGTTCATGCCGATCGAGCGGGTGGCCGGAGACATGAAAGCCGAGCACATCCTTCTCATGCGCAAGCGTGGTCTTCTCATCCCAAGGCGTGGCGCTGGGCAGTGGCCGCTCGACTTTCGGCGCGCTCTCCGCAGCATCTGTTGCCCCCATGAAAAAGTTCATCTGGCCGCTACGGCGATCTTCCGCAGCGGACTGCCCCGCGCTCATCGCATCGTCAATGGCTGCAACTGCAGCAGCGCGGCCTTTGACGCCATGGATTGAATCGAACGCGCCGGACTTGATGAGCGATTCAATGACCGCCTTGCCCACCACACGTGATGGAATCCGCTCGCAGAAATCGAAGATCGAAGTGAACGGCCCGTTCTTGCTGCGTTCCTCAATGATCGCGGCGACGGCGTTCTTTCCCGCGCCCTTGATCGCGCCAAGGCCGAAGCGTACATGGCCGTGCAACGCATCGCGCGGCTCGTCATCGTCAAACACGACTGTGAAAGATGCATCTGAAAGATTGATGTCAGGCGGCTTGACCTCGACGCCGATGTGTGGCCTGGCTTCGCTGTGATCGATGAAGCGCGTGTTGCGGCAGTCTTCGAGATAAGGCGCCCAATCCTCGACCTTGCGGGCTGCGCTTTCATAAGTGAGCAGCGCAGCCATGTACTGATTCGGGAAGTACGTCTTGAGGTACGCGGTCTGATAGGCGATGATCGAATAGCCGGTCGAGTGCG
>CAZFZT010000124.1:0-6318 GCA_964523675.1 uncultured Isosphaeraceae bacterium | reverse complement strand
AGGTTGCCTTCCAGCCCGCCCAGACCCGAAGCGCAGAACGTTCAACCCACGGGGCAGCCGACCTGACTTGAGACGCATGCGGTCCGGCGACTGGCCGTCGGAATCATCACGCATTCCGTCTGCCGATTTGTCCCATCCGGCTGCGAAAGCACCGGCAGGCCCGCCGCTTCTCGGTGATCCGCCGAGGCGGGTGGCTTCGCATCGCCCCAACTCAACAGCAATTTCTCCGTCCCATCCGAAGCAACCTGATGCGCAGTCACTTCGCTGTCATAAAACGTGAACCGCTCGGCCACCAACGCCCGATTCGCCTTCGACAGGTTCGTCATCCGCTGAAGATCGACCACACCCTTCGCGTACACCCAGTCAAGAAGTTGCGCAGCCACATACCGCGGCAGTCCAAGTTCCGCACACGCGGCCTGGAGTGAATCCGGGTTGAGATCGAAGAAGCGCGGCATGGGGACAACGATAGGCGTGGGCATGAGGTGAATTTGAATTGGCCGGTCGCGGCGCCGCCCGCCTCGGCGGATCTTCAGACAAGCGGCTGGCTCCTATGATGAGGTATGGCGCGAGAACCTTTGGGCTGGAAGGATGATGGGCAGGGAAAAACGGTGCGGACCACGAACCGCCGCGCCGCCGGTTCGCCGCCTCACGACTTCACCGACAAATCGCGCGGCGTGCGCTTGCAGAAGGTGCTCGCCGACGCTGGGGTCGCTTCGCGGCGGGATTGTGAGGAACTCATCACGCGCGGCGCGGTCACCGTCAACGGCCACCTCGTCGCAGACCTGCCTGCGTGGGTTGATCCTCTAAAGGACAAAGTCGCCGTGGAAGGTAGGCCAATTCCGACGGCCGGTGTGAAGCGACGAGGCAAGCGGGTGGCGGGCGCGAGCGCCGATGGTGGCGTGTATGTGATGCTCTTCAAGCCGCGCGGCGTGGTAAGTACCAATGAAGACCCCGAGGGTCGGCAACGTGCCATCGACCTCGTCAAGCATCCATCCAAGGCGCGGCTGTACCCCGTCGGCCGGCTTGACATCGAAAGTTCCGGCCTGCTGCTGCTCACCAACGACGGCGAACTCGCCAACCGCCTCACACACCCGCGCTACGGCGTTCATAAAGTTTACGAAGTCACCGTCGCAGGTGAACTTGATGAGCCGGCCGTCAAGAAACTCGAAGCGGGACTGTTTCTGACTGATCGCCGCAAGGGCGCCGGCGGGAAGACCTCAAAATCGCGGCTGAAGATCATCAAGCGCGATCGCGACCGCACACGCTTGCTGATGGAGCTGCGCGAGGGTCGGAATCGACAGATTCGGCGAATGATGGCGGATGTGGGTCACAAGGTGCGCAAGTTGCGGCGCGTGCAGATGGGGCCGCTGCGCTTGCGCGGCCTCCAGCCGGGACAATGGCGAGACCTGACGCCGAAGGAACTGATCGCGCTGCGGAAGGCGGCGTTCGTGGACGGCGAGCGAGCTGCGGTTGCAGCATCATCCCGAGGCCGCAAGCGGCGGACACGGCCGGATTGACGGAGGGCGGACCGAGAGCCTATCGTTGCCCTTGTGGGGATCGGCCGCTTGCCGGCCCCGATTTACGGTCGCGGCCGTTTCGGCCACCACTCTGGAGAGACTGCTCATCAGGCGAAAGGCCACCCTTTCACCGGATCATCGTTTGAACCTTTGACATCTATGCAAGCGATTCAGCGCCCCCCCGCCCCGGCGCTTCCTGTTCCGCTTGCCTTGCTGACTCCTATGAACTACATCACCGCTGACGAGAAGGCCATGCTGGAGAAGCAACTGCGCGAGTGCGTCAACAAGCGCAAGGAACTGAGCGACCGCATCGGCCGCGCCCGTGAATTGGGCGACCTGCGCGAAAATGCCGAATACCACGCAGCCCGTGAAGATCAGGGCATGAATGAAGCTCGCATCCGTGAGCTTGAGGAGAAGCTCTCGAAGTCCGTGGTGACCGACAATGAATCGCTTCCAGAGGACATGGTGTTCATTGGTGCGACGGTGCGATTGCGGGACGTCGAGAGCGGCGATGAGGATCTCTATCGCCTTGTCGGTGAGGCGAGCGGGAACCTTGATCTCGAATACGTCGAAGTCACGCCCAACTCGCCGATGGGCATGGCGTTGATGAAAGCTCACGTCGGAGAGACGGTGCGCGTCGATTCTCGCCGAGGTGAGAAGCGCTTCGAGATCGTCGCGATTGTGTAGCACAGCCGGCCTTCGACATCCTGTCCTGGTGGATGTCCCGATCCGGACAGGAGCGGACATGTCGCATGCGCTGTGGTAACCTGCGGTCGATGCCGCCCAATAATTGGGATGACGCAGTTGTACCCCTGCGGAACAGGAGACGCCCATGCCGACCTTGATCGTTCTCATCATCGTTGTGATCGCTGTCTTTGCGTT
Organism: uncultured Isosphaeraceae bacterium; assembly: GCA_964523675.1. Classification (GTDB taxonomy): domain Bacteria; phylum Planctomycetota; class Phycisphaerae; order Phycisphaerales; family SM1A02; genus CAZFZT01. Next base: position 3,919 of record CAZFZT010000124.1, on the reverse strand, counting down.
GATCATGCTCGTGATCGGCGTGTACAACTCACTTCAGCGGAAGAAGATCGCTGCTCAGACCGCGTGGTCGGATATCGATGTGCAGCTGAAGCGGCGTCACGACCTGGTGCCGAATCTCGTCAACACCGTGAAGGGCTACGCCTCGCATGAGCGCGAGACGCTTGAGGCGGTGATCTCGGCTCGCAGCCGCGCAGTCGATGCGAGCAATCAGGGCATCGATCAACAAGTCGGCGCCGAGAACATGCTCACGCAGGCGCTCGGCCGTCTCTTCGCGCTCTCGGAGAACTACCCCGACCTCAAGGCCAATCAGAACTTCATGCAGTTGCAGGAGGAACTGACGAGTACGGAGAACAAGATCGGCTTTGCCCGCCAGCACTACAACCGCAGCGCGGCCCAGTACAACGAGGCCATCGCGATCTTCCCGAACAACATCATCGCAGGCATGTTCAGCTTCGAGAAGGAACTGCCCTTCTTCGAGATCGAAGACCACTCCCAGCGCGAGGTGCCGAAGGTGTCGTTTTGAGATGGAGTTGGGAGTGAGGAGGTAGGAGTTAGGGGATTTGGCGTTCGGGTTGTTCTTGAGGAGTGAGGCGGGAGCAGATTGGGCGAATTCATTTCTAGTTCCTAACTCCCAACTCCTAACTCCTTATCCATGCCCGGAGCGATCCACACAGAACTGCCCGCCAAGCGCGCGTATCCCGCGAATGTCACGTTTCATGATCTGATCCGCGCCAACAAGCGCAAGAGCGCGATGCTCATGGTCGGCATGGGATTGTTGCTCGTGGTGCTTGGCGCAGCCGTCGGCGCGTTGGTGGGTGCGTACGGCGGCGGCGCGGATTCGCTCATTCCATCGCTCATCATGGGCGCGATTGCGTTCGCAGTCGTTGCGGTCATCGCTTCGACCTGGAGTTACTACGGCGGGTCCAATGCGATTCTGAAGATGTCGGGGGCGAGGGAGATCCAGCACCGGGACGATCCGCAACTGTTCAACGTCGTCGAGGAACTTGCCATCGCTGCGGGAACACCGCGGCCGAAGGTGTTTCTCATTGATGACAACGCCATGAACGCCTTCGCCACCGGCCGCGATCCGGAGCATGGCGCGGTAGCGATCACCACCGGGCTGCGGCAACGGCTTTCGCGCGATGAACTCGCCGGCGTGATGGCTCACGAAATCTCGCACATCCGGCACTATGACATTCGCTTTGCCATGCTCATGGCGACGATGGTCGGCCTGATCGTCTTCGCATCAGACGCCATGTTGCGGATGATGTGGTACGGCAGCATGGGCCGGCGCGGCGGCATGCGCATGGGTAGCAGCCGGGGCGGCAAGGGTGGCGGCGCGGCAATCGCGATCATCGCCATCATCGCACTGCTCTTTGCGATCATCGCCCCCACCCTGGCGATGTTGATTCGCTTTGCGGTGAGCCGGCAGCGCGAGTATCTGGCCGACGCCGGCGCGGTTGAGCTGACGCGTTATCCGCAGGGGATGATCGGGGCGCTGGAGAAGCTCGGCGCGTGCAGGGAGCCGCTCAAAGGGGCGAACCGAGCCACTGCTCACCTTTACATCGTCAACCCGCTCAGAAGCGCGATGAAGGGCCAGGGCCACGAGCTTAACAGCGCCTTCCGCACCCACCCCCCGCTCCACGACCGCATTGAGCGCCTGCGGGCGCTGATTGAGTAGGTGCTACCGGCAGAGCCCGGAGGCGGCTGGCCCACTGGAAATCCAGCCGGGGCCTGCTATCCTGTGGGGCTCCAGATTGCTCAGGAATCAACTGCCATGGCCACCACCGAACTCATCGCACCTCGTAACACCGTCACCTTCACCATTACGAAGACGCCGGAACGTCCGGCCCAACGGAAGACGATTCAGCGGCTGATGCGCATGCAGCCGGAGGTTCAGCGTGGCCTGTCGAAACTGGCCCGTCGCCGGCGCCAGGAGGACAATGTGACGAACATTCGCGCCGGCCGTCGATGGGTGAACAGAGCCAGGACGACGAAGATTACGCATGTCGAGCCGGGCGAGACCTTTACCCTTACGCTCACGCCGCAGATTATCCCCGATCTCAAGAGCGTTGAGAAATTTCTCGAAGCCAAAAAGGGCGGCTAAGGCGAAGGCCGAAACCTGTTGAACATTCAAAGCCCAGGGATTCTCATCCCTGGGCTTCTGCGTTATTCACTCAGGAAGGAGCCCATGCATCATCAGTGCCTCGCGCATCTGCCCGGCGGTGCAGCGCTGATGATCGACCTGCACAGTGCGCCAGCCAAGCGCACGCGCAGCGGCAACGTTTTCCGCAAGGTCATCAAAGAAGAGAATCTCACCGCCGCGGTATCCCACGCGTTCCTCGAACGCGCGGTACGCCGCTTGATCCGGCTTGGCGTGGCCGAGCAGATGTGATGCGTGGCGGCGCCTGATCTTCGCCAAGGCGGGATAGCGAGACGCATCGTGCATCAGCTCCCAGTGATGTGCGTTTGTGTTCGACAGCGCAGCCGTTTCAAGTCCTCTCTCGTGGATCTCGTCGATGACGCCAGCGACGCCGTCGTATTCACCCAGTAACCATGCGGTGTGTATCGCGATGACATCATCAGGGCGAATGCCGTCGCCGCAGAGCTGGCAGAGTTCCGCTGCATACTCCGCAATGTGCATTGAACCGGTCTGATGCCGGTGCAGGAGCGGCGCGACCGCATCTGGTTGAACGCCGGCCAGTGCGCGCCTCTGAGCCGGCTCAATCCCCGCCGCCTCACACGCCTCGATGAGCGATCTGCAAATGCGAACGACGACGCCACCCAAGTCGAAACACACGAGACGCACCGGCGAATCAGCCATGCCGCGATGATAGCGATGCTCCCATTGATTCCGCCGTGCAGACCCTTGTCATTCAAACTCCCCGCGATCCAGAATCTCGAAATCGTGCAGCTCGCGCAGTTCACTGGCTGAGAGCTGCGGCAGGTTGTCAAACCTGGCGATCACCTCCTGCGGGTTCTCGATGGCGAGCCGGCCGTGCATCTGGAACTTCGTCGCGAGCAGGTCGGTCAGGTCGGCAGTCGTGTTTCGAGCGTGTCCGGCCGGGTACATCACAAGGCCGCTGTCATAGCGCTTCCCGTCATCCGTCGTGATGATGATCGACGTGGGAATGCCGTCGGGATACTTCGCGTCGTACTCCGGCCCACCGTGTTCGAAGGCGATCAACTCCATCAGCTCACGTGTGCGCGGATGCATGATCGCTTCGGGTGAGTAGTCATAAGGCCCGAGCATGAGCGCCTTCCACCAGTCGCCGAGCGTCTCGCCGAGATTGGGGGCCTTCTTCTCCTGCGCCGTCTCGATGGCGTTGCGCAGAATCGTCGCAATGATGTACACCATGGAGTGATCGGCCGACTGCCGCGTGCGCGGATCGCGCTTGGCGGGGTCGCCGATGATGCCAAACGCCGGCTCGTAGGCGACGATGCGAATCGACCCGATCTTCTCCGGCTGCTCAAGCAGCTCGCGATGCTCAAACAGCAGTTCGATCAATCCCTGAATCGCTCCGGCTGATTGATGTTCATACAAGCCGATCTTGAAGTGCATGCCCATCACCGCGAAGTCGTCGCCTGAGTGCGAGAGCACGAGATCGAAGGGCGCATCACCGTTCGTCGGCTCAAACTGTCTGAAGATCGCTTCGGGGTTGCGGAAGATGTCCTTCGGCCCGACAAAGCCGCGCATCGACCGCTGCATGGCAACGATCGCCGCTTCTGTTGAAAGCGCAGCCGAAGCGCCCTTTGAGTCGCTCAGTTGCTTGCCCGCGCGGATGGCCCGCCACGGAATGTAGTGCGCGACGAACATGCCGATCGCGGACTCGATCTGCTCAGGCGTCGCGCCGAGCATCGCGCCGTACACCGCAGCCGAGGCGATCGCGCCGTGGACAACGTGATCGATCTTGTACGT
>CAZFZT010000123.1:0-6354 GCA_964523675.1 uncultured Isosphaeraceae bacterium | reverse complement strand
GAATGAGCCCGATGCATAACATCAGCCCGCACAACTGCGAATGTTCAGATGCTCCTACCCACAAGACCATCATCCAAAATTGCATTATCGAAGAGAATAAGGGAGGCGGCATACAACTTTCTGGCAACGCAGAGGTCCGCGGCGCGATTGTTCAACACAACGGGAGCTTGAGCAGCGGATCTACCGGCGGCTGCAAGTTGCAAAGCGCGGGAAGCCAGGTTGACATGGTCGACAGCGAGGTGATGAGGAACATCGGCGGATCCGGGGGCGGCGGAATTCATTATGTCGGAGGGGTCGACGGCACACTTACGCTCGTTAACGTCAAACTTCTGGAAAATGTTGGACGCCTTTACGGAGGAGCGATGCATGCAGGGTCAGGCGGGCATGTCCATTTGTGGAATTGTCTGATTGCCGGCAACCGTGCGGTTATGTCAGGATTCCATGGAAGAGGTGGCGGGGGCATCGAGGTTGTAAAGGGTGGTATATCGGTAATCAACTCGACCGTTGTGGACAACTATGCTGAGCAAGAGGATGGCGGCGGTGGTATTCTCGTCGGCAATTTCGGGCATGCTACGATTCGAAACTCGATCATCTGGGGGAACACAAGCGGTTCAGAGAATGAACCGGATGGGATTCAGTTGATCCAGATTGGGTCATCATTTACGATCGAGTATTCGAATCTTCAGGAATGTGACAACTACCCGAACGAGTGCGCCGATTCCGAATTCAGCAATGTTGACGTCGACCCGGAGTTTGTCGGCCCGGCATTCCCGAATCCTTATGCACTTGCAGATATCTCGCCTTGCATCGATGCGGGCAACAACTGCCTCATTCCATGCTACGACCATGCATTGCTTCAACTTGTTGACGATCCCGAGGAATTCCCCGGCTGGGAACCGTCGGGTAGCGAATGCGCCACTGAACCGGGAGCTGAGTGTGAGCGTCTGCCCATTGACATCGCCGGCAGGGCGCGCGTCATGCTTGGCGCCCTGGACGATGTGGTCGACATGGGCGCGTTCGAGTTTCATCCCTGCCCTGAATGTAAGGAAGACCTCAATGGTGATGGCACGGTCGGTGTGCCCGATTTGATCGCGCTCCTCTCGGCATGGGGCCGGGCGTTTCGTGGCGGACCCGATTTCAATCAGGATGGCAATGTCGGCGTGCCTGACCTCATCATTCTTCTCGGCGCATGGGGCAATTGTCCGCCTTGTGAAGAATCGCTCGGCTTCGGTGGCGGGGGGATGGAGTCGCAGTCGTCTGGCGGCGCGTCACCTTCCATCGAAAGTTGCATCGACACTTTCGCCATTGACGAAGACGTGGATGCGCTCATCGAGTGCATCGACAACGCATCGAGTGGCGGCAGCGAGTGGTAGCGCCTTGATACAGGTTGTGAACACAGCGGCCACCTCTGAATTGGGGCGGTCGCTGTTCGATCAGGTGGCGTTGCTTCAGCGGTTTTGGCCTCGATCGTCCGATTCGCCGACATTGTTGCGCGTCGGCCATCGGCCGTTGGTGAGTTGCCTCAATTCAGCTCGAAGGTGCAAGCGCATCATTTCAATTTCTTGCCGCAATCGCTGAAGCGCTGCGTCCGGGCCGCCTTTCATCAGGTCTTCATGCTCAATCGGCATGCCGGCCATCACCGCGAGGCGGCCGGTGAGGCGCGGGAGTTGCCGGCCGATCGGCCAGATGTCATGCGCGCCTTCGAGGGCGATCGGGATCACCGGCACGCTGGCGCGTTTGAGCAGCAGCATGACGCCGCGTTGAAACTCGTGGATGTCGCCATCCGGCGTGCGCGAGCCCTCGGGGAAGATCAGGATGCGCCGGCCGGCCTCAAGTTCCCGGATGGCTGTGCGGATCGCCCCTGCGTCACCCTTGCCCTGCTCGATCGGAATCGCACCGAGTTGGCGGATGAGCCAAGCGAAGACGGGGTTGCGGAACAACGAAGCTCGCGCAAGCGATGAGAAGGGCCGATCGGTGACGAGCACGCCGATGATCGGCGGATCGAGGTGCGACTGATGATTGGCGACATAAATCGCCGGGCCGTGCGGCGTGACGTTGTGCTTACCGTAGCGGCGGATGCCGTACAGCCACCAAAGGGCCACATGCACGAGTGTGGACACAAAGATCCACCAGAACACCACGCTGAAGAACGATCGGCCGGGGATGCGCCGGCTGGTCTGGAAGCGCTTCACGTCTCGAACTCGGCTCGGTCCACCTGCTCGCGGACGATCCGCTCCATGGTGCTCACGACTTCTTCAATTGTGCGATCGCCTGTATCGATATCGATGGCGCCCTCCGGCCTCACCAGGGGGCCATCCATGCGCGAAGCGTCGAGCAGGTCGCGCTGACGGATATCAGCAACGATGCGTTGACGATCGACAGGTTTGCCTGCCTCGGCAAGCTGTTGTTCCCTTCGCTTTGCTCGCACATCAACGTGCGCATGCAGGAAGAACCGGACGGAGGCCGAGGGAAAGACGATCGAACCCTGGTCGCGGCCTTCGCTGACCAGGCGTGGATGGCGCGAGGCGATGGCCCGCTGCTTGTTCACGAGCACCTTGCGCACCTCCGGCTGCGCAGCAACCTGTGAAACAATTGAACTCACATCCATGTCGCGAATACGGCTGGTGACTTCGCGCGAACCGAGCATGAGCCGAGGCGGGTCTTCGAGCCAATCGAAGTGCATGTCCGCCTCCTCAACAGCCGCAGCAAGCGCCTGGCCATCATCCGGATCGATGCCGCGCTCAATGGCGATGAGAGCGGCGGCGCGATACATGGCGCCGGTGTCGAGGAACTCAAGGCCGAGCCGTCGTGCGAGGAGGTGCGCCACGGTCGACTTCCCTGTTCCCGCCGGGCCATCGATGGTGATGATGAGGTCCGACACGATCGGCTCTCCACACGTCAGAAGATCAACCTCGCCGCAGTTGCTCGCCAGGGCGCCCGACTGCTGTTGCGATCGTTCAACCTGTGGACTCGCTGGCATGTTGATGGATTACTCCAACTCGGCCTCAAGGGCCTTCTCAAGGATCTCACGCGCATGATCGATCTGGCTGACTGCATTGCCGTTGCCAGTGTAGTCAATCGCAAGCGCATTGGCGAAGCCGACGCTTCTGACGGCGTTCACGAATTTCACCAAATCATACGCTTTATGTTCGCCTGACTCGGAAAAGCCATCCACGGTCGCCTGGATGGCGCCGGCGTATGGGGCCAGTTGCCGCAGCGTGTAGATGGGATCGTCGGTTGATGCGGCATGTTGGAAACTGGGCATGGAGCCGATCCGGAAGCCGCCAATCCGCTTGATCAGCTCAGTGAGTCGATCCGGCGTGCTGGTCAGGCCGACCGACGGCTTGATGAGCAGTGTCAGCTCGAAGCGCTCGATCTTCGGCATGACTTGCCGGACTTCCTGCGCAAGTTGTTCGAACGCTTCATCCGTATCTGGCGCGTCACAGCGGATCGCAAGCGAATTGCACGCCAGCCGATGTGCAGCGGTTGCCAGGGTCGTCATGCGCTCCTGCGCTTGTTGCCGCTTTGCGGGGTCTTCATCAGCGAGCGGCAGAGGCGCGTCTTCGATCAGGACAAGACAGGGACAGGCGGCCTTATCCGCCTGATCACGCAGTTGATCAAGTTGCTCGAGCGACCAGCCGGCAAGCATCGATGCCACAACATTAAGGCCGCGCAGACGGAGCTGTCGGCTGGTGAACTCCGGCACGCGCAGCATGTTGAGAGAACCGTCGCCGTGCGGCGGGAGTAAACTCATCAGCGACCTGGTCGAGAGCGTCAGGAGCATGGTCATGGTTTTTCAGGAAGCGAACTCGCGCGGTGGGCGTGGCGAGCGCGCCGGACAACGAGTGTATCGCATCGGGCTGATCAATCAAACCGTCGGTACTCTGCGCGGCATCCGCAACCAATGCACAGGCGCGGCGCCGGCCGGAAGTGCAGGACATTCCGCTGCCAAAGAAAACGCCGACCGTGTCGGCCGACGTTTTCCGGAGGGGAGAAAGATCAATATCCGAAGTGAGCATCTCGCGCGTCTAAGCGAGGATTCTAGGTTCCACCATCGGGAACGCAACCGGTTCTGGGCTTCATATTCCCTATTTTTACATCGATCGCGCTCGCCAAGTCCTTGACAGAGCGGCACTTCGACGTGTCCCGATGCCTCGACTGCCCACCATTTTCTTGAGGCCGTTTTGTGGATAACCTGCCAGAAACGACGTTTCGGCGCATCCGCAGCCCCTTAGCCGCTCCCCCCTTTCGGTCGGGGCCAATCGAACATGGGTAAGCGTTCTACGCCAATTCTGGTTGAACGGAGACGTCAGTCCGCACCGAATGAGCGATGAAACAGTGCGAATGAGCCTTCTCATGCATCTGTTGCAGTTCGGCTGTTTCGGGAGCGCGACCTGAGAACGCCATGCGTGGCTTCAATTCCACGCGCGTGATCGCAAGATTCCCCGCTTCATCTTTCTCGAGATGTCCGACTGCTTCATCGCGGTAGGAATCCACGACGTAACCGCCCTTGGAGGCAATCGCAAGAAACGTCAGCATGTGACACGAAGCCAGCGATGCGACGAACGCTTCTTCGGGATCAACGCAGTCAGGATCGCCACGGTAGGCCGCTGTCGCGGAGAACGACACGGCCTGACCGTTCTTGAAGGTGATCTCGTGGCGGCGGTTGTACGCAGCACTGTCAAACGCTTCCGTTGTGCGCGACCATTGCAGCGTGATGGCGTGTTCAGACATGCTGCGCGATCATAGGGCCTCGGAGCAGGTCAACCCCAGTTTTCAAGCAGCAACAGCAGATCTGGGACTCCGACCGTATCGTCGCCGTTGAGATCGCCTTCGCAGGGCGGAGCGCATTGGCCCCAGGCATTCAGAAGCAAAAGCAAATCGGGAACACCCACCTGCCCGTCGCCGTTGAGGTCACCCGGCGAGATGTCCGGCTCGCAAGGATCGGGTTCGATCGGCGTGGCCGGGACAAGTTTGAAGATGTTCTCAGTTGTGGAGACATACAACTCACCTTGACTGTCGGCGCCAATGCCAAGCGCGAATCCCACAGCGCCATGCGTCTGGATGATCGGTTGCCCGTTCTCGAAGCGCAGTGAGCGAATCGATCCGCCGCAGTGGTCAGTAAAGATGTAAGCACCTTCAAGTTCCGGAATGGCGCAGCCGCGGTAAACAGTGCCGCCGACAATCGCGCAGCCGCCACCCGCGTATTCGTACACTGGAACCGTGAGCGCGTCGCAACTGTGGTTGCAGTTTGAGCCCTCCGCCATGGGCCAGCCGAAGTTCATGCCGCCGGGTGATCCTGCTGGGATGAAGTTGACTTCTTCGCGCCGCTGCGGGGCAAATGAGCCGACATCACCGATCCACAAATCGCCGGTGACGCGATCGAACCCCGCACGATATGGATTGCGCAAGCCCTTGGCGAAGACTTCCGGCGCGCCGTTGTCGATGAACGGATTGTCAGGCGGAATGAGATAGGGAGGTCCCGGCTGGGGCGCGTTGATGTCGATGCGCAGCACCTTGCCGCGCAGTTCGTTGTTGTTCTGTGAGTTCGCCGGATTGCCCGACTCGCCGGTGACGATGTAGAGGTAGCCGTCGTGGCCGAAACCGATCCAGCCGCCGGCGTGGACTCCACTTGATGGAAACTCCAGCACGATCAAGCCGCTGTCGGCATCGGCCATGTTTGGATCGCTCGACACCGAGTACTCGGCAATTCGAGTCGTGCGCGGCGTACCGGGCGCCCCGTAGTACAGGAAGAAGCGGCCGTTGTCGGCATACGCCGGATGAAACGCAATGCCGAGCAGGCCGGTTTCACCGATCGCCTCCACCTGTTCGCTGATGTCGAGAAACGGCTCGGACAGCAGTTGGCCATTGGCGATGATGCGTACCCGGCCGGCCCGTTCGATGACGAAAAGGCGATCATCGTCACCCGGCGCATGAGTGACATACGTCGGCCAGTCCAGTTGATCGGTGACCAAACTGAGCGCGGTATCCTGTGCGCTGAGCGGCTGCGAAATCCCGGCCAGCATCAACCCAGCACAAACGATTGCGGTTCCTTGGTGTCGCATGTCCCAGTCCTCCTCTGCTGCGATGATACTTCACCGGCGGTATGCGTGCCAGGAGATAATCGGATTCCCAAAAGCATCGCGCGGCCATTGCGTGGAGAACATCACTGATCGCAAGTCGAGATTCACCGCGTGATGATCGACTTGCCGTGCCGGAGCATCCTCTTCCACTGGCCAAAAATCGACATTTCCCGCCCCCAGAATGAATTGCGGCCGCTGATTATCGAATTTCTCCGGCCCATTGTCGATGCGCTGGAAACAAACGTCGATGTGCGGCGACTCCGAGTGCCCG
>CAZFZT010000122.1:0-6539 GCA_964523675.1 uncultured Isosphaeraceae bacterium | reverse complement strand
CGGCGAGCCGACGCTCTGCCCCGGCTTGCGTTTCTACACGCAAGGCCATCAGCAGATGGCCCAAGCGACGCCCCGGGTGGCCCCCCGGAAATCAACCCAAACGCTCTTCCAAAAACACACTCACCTTGTCAATTCCGATCCGCTCCTGCGACTGTGAATCACGATCGCGCACCGTGACGGTCTGATCAGTGAGCGTGTCGCCATCAATCGTGAAGCAATACGGCGTGCCCGCTTCATCCATGCGCGCATAACGCTTGCCGATCGACTGCTTCGCGTCATAATCGACCGTCCAGCGCCGGCGCAACTCGCGGTAAAGTTTCTCCGCCACCTCCGGCATGCCGTCCTTGTTCACCAGCGGGAAGACCGCCGCCTTGATCGGGGCCATGCGCGGCGTGAAGTTCATGAACACGCCGCTCGGACGAGTGTCGTCTTTCGTGTACGCCTCGCACAACAGCGCGAGCGTGCCACGATCCGCACCGGCGGACGGCTCGATCACGTGCGGGAAGTAACGCTCGTTCTTCTCCTGATCGAAGTAGCGCATTTTGTCGCCCTTGCCGCAGGCGTTGGCGTGGGCTTTGAGATCGAAATCCGCGCGGTGGGCAACACCTTCCAACTCACCGAAGCCCGGGGCGGTGAAGGGGAAGCGATATTCGATGTCGGAAGTCCCCGCGCCTTCCTTGGCGTAATGCGCGAGTTCATCCCTTTCATGTTCGCGCAGTTGCAGGTTGCCGCCGGCCAGGCCGACCGACTGCCACCACGCAAAGCGTGAATCGCGCCAGAAGGCGTACCACTCATTCGCTTCCGATGGATGAATGAAGAACTCGATCTCCATTTGTTCAAACTCGCGCGACCGGAAGGTGAAATTCCTGGGGGTGACTTCGTTGCGAAACGCTTTTCCCTGCTGCGCGATGCCGAAGGGAATGCGCACGCGCGAAGTGTCCACGACGTTCCAGAAATTGACGAAGATGCCTTGCGCGGTTTCCGGGCGGAGATACGCCTTGTTCTCCTCATCGAAGACTGCTCCGACGTATGTCGGAAACATGAGGTTGAACTGGCGCGGCTCCGTGAGTGTGCCGGCGGCCTTCACATCAGGGCCGATCGTGATCTTGATCTCCTCAGCCGAGAGTGCGGTGAAAGCGCAGTAATCAATCTCATCATCAGCGAGTTTGCGCTTCTTGTCCTTCTCCAATTTTTTTCGCGCTGCTGCGCGTGAATCATCATCACTTTCGATGAAAGCATAAATGTTTCCCGTCTTGTCGCCGCGCTCACCCATGCAAAGGAGATGATCTGCGCGGTAGCGCGATTTCGATTCGCGGCAATCGACCATCGGATCGTTAAACCCCGCCAAGTGGCCGCTCGCCTCCCACACCTTTGGGTGCGTGATGATCGTGGTTTCCAGCCCCACCATCTCGACGGGCTTGCCATTCGGCCCGGCGATCTCCTTGCGCACAATGTCCTCCCACCACGCATCCTTGAGATTGCGCTTGAGTTGTGCGCCGAGCGGGCCGTAATCCCAGAAGCCGTTGATCCCGCCGTAGATTTCCGAGGACTGAAAGATGAAGCCGCGGCGTCGGCACAGGGCGACGATGTCGTCCATGCTCTTACCCCCGGAAGTCGCGGCGGATGATTGCGTTGCTGCGTCGGTCATGGGTTGCTGATCCTTTTCCTGCTTGGGCCACGATGGTAGCCCATCACAGCCGCGACCGTCAGGTGGACCTGCCGCTTCTCACAGGCGCGGCTTTGCGTCTGGTACTGTTTCCCTTATGCCCGAACCGACCGCCGAGTTTCTCAAGCATTGTGAATTGCTCGGCATCGCTTTCGAGCCAGGCGATCTTGGTCGGCTTGGTCGCTACCTCGATCTGCTCTTTGATGCCAACACACGGTTCAACCTCACCGCCATCACCGATCCGGACCAGGCATGGATGCGGCACATCTTCGATTCGCTCACCCTGGTGCCGCTGATCGTAAGCGCGGAGGCGGGCTCGCTGATCGATGTGGGCTCAGGCGGCGGGCTGCCGGGATTGCCTTTGGCGATTGTGATGCCGGGCCTCAGGGTGACGCTGCTGGAGGCGACGGGAAAGAAGGCGGCGTTTCTGAGCGAAACCGCAAGGGCGTTGGAACTGCCGAATGTTGAAGTCATCAAGGACCGGGCGGAGACGGCCGGCCGCGACAGCGCCCATCGCGAGCGATACGACATCGCCACGGCCCGCGCGGTCGGCCGGCTCGATGTGCTCCTAGAACTGACCAGTCCTTTCATCAAGGTCGGCGGGCTGGTGCTGGCCATCAAAGGCGGGAAAGCGCCCGAGGAAGCATCTGAGGCGAAGCAAGCGCTGCACCGGCTGCACTGCCGGCTCATTGAACTTCTCCCAACGGCAACGGGAACGATCGTGGCTGTCCAGAAGGATCGTCCGACGCCCAAGGCGTACCCTCGCCGCCCGGGTGAGCCAAAGCGGGCGCCGCTGCGATGAAGATTTTTCGTGGGTGCCGGGACAGGTCAGACCGGCCTCTGCGTGGTTGAATCGCCGATTGAGCCGCAGTAGAACGGGATCTGTGAGGGGATGAAGAAGTTTGGCAGTCTCGGCAATCTGGGGAAACTAGGTTGACATTCTTACGAATTGGGTACCATGTGCCCGCCGTTCATCCGCACTCATCTATTCGACTGATGAGCCAGCTAACGGGTGATCGGCTCCGGAGCGATGACGGTCCACGCCCAACCGCCACCTCCCAGCGCCCCCGGGACGCTCCGGACCTCTTGAAGAAAGGGAACGCGAATGAAGAGTTTGAAGATCGCCTTATCGCTCTCACTGCTCGCCGCACCGGCTGCCTTCGGCGCGGGCAACTACACCGCCGAGAACACCGACGTTATGTCCATCCGAGGACAAGGTCAGATTGAACTCATTGAAGGCACGTTGATTCACTTGCACCACGAGAACGGGGAGTGGAGCGGCCTGTTCAGCCGCAACGGTTCAGACAAGATTCAGGTGTCTGCGGAAGACGGAACGTACACCATCGAAACGTGGTCGGTCGCCGACAATCCCATGAGCCCGCAGCGCGTCCACGAGACGCATGAAATTGAGATCGGCGATGGCGGGACGACCGAACCCCCTGTCGGGTACGGCGCAGAAGATCTTCTTGCGCTGCTTGCCGCATGGGGCCCATGTGGCGGCGCTTGCGAGTTTGACTTGAACGGCGACAGCACCGTCGGCGTGCCGGATCTTCTCGAGATGCTCGCGAACTGGAAGGGGTGAGTCGCACGCTTGCGCTCGCTCAAAGGGAAGAATGAAACAATCGGTCAGCGGCCGGACAGAACTGTTCGGCCGCTTTTTTCTGCGCTGCGCGTCCGATCGCATCGGGCGCCCCGGCCGTTGCAACGCGCGCATTTAGACACGAATTCCGGTGCAAACGGCAACACCTTGTTGGCTTCAATGCACTGTTCAAGTGTTCATTGCACGTCAAATAGAAACGACCTCGCAAGGAGACGACATGCCACGTATTTCTACTCGACCGGAGCACATGGAAGGACGCTCAGCCCGCATGATGGAAGAGCAAACCGCCAAGCTGCCGTCTGACACCTTCCTTTGGGCTGCCGGCGCGGCAATCATCGGTTCGCTGGCGCTTCAGGTGATGGGCCGTAAGGAAGAGTCGAACTTCGTCGGCCAGTGGGCGCCCACACTGCTCATCATCGGCCTCTACAACAAGATGGTGAAGTTGCTCGGCCACGATTGATGGTCCGATGAATCGTCACGACGAAAAGCGCCCCGTCTCTTTCGGCGGAGCGCTGTTCGTGTTGACGCGTCCATTGCGTGAACCGTTGCTCTTTGCTTCAACCGATCCCTGCTGCCAAGCCGTTCGGACTCAAGTGGGTAGCGAACCCGATTCAAGCATTGGCGCCTCTCAACGGACGCGACAATGAGCAAGATCATCTATTGCCTCTATTGCGATGCTTCCAAGCGAACACAAGCGTGAGAACGCAACTGCATCAACACGACTCGTTCTGCGAAGGCCGGCACATCCGATGAGCTTCCCTATACACCACGTCTGCGGCTGGGGATACGTTTGAACAGTTGGATCGCACCTTCACGCACGCGACCGCGCCTGCGGGAAACCTGATGACAAAACGCCTGGGAATGCAGCCATGAAGAACCGAAAGAGACTTGCGATCACCACCCTCAGTTGCATCGCGATCGGATGCACAAGCGCCGCCTTCGCCGCCAGCAGCGTGCCGGCTCTGGATGAACATGAAGCTCAGCGGCCGATGCAGCGCGACTTCATGCAGGAGTTGTCGCGCAACCTGCTCAACGACCGTCACGAGGACTTTCGCTTTCAACACTTTGCAGATTTGTTCACGTCTGAGGAAAGCATCCTGCCCGGCGGCATTGCGCCGAATGTCGCTGCGGCAGTCTTCTCCGATGTTGAAGAGGCCACCGCGACTGGTCTGCCCGGCGGCGGTATCGGCGGTCCGGTCTTCGGTCCGAGCGTACGCGGAGGCGCGCTCGAAATGCGGACGGGAATGTCCACGAACCTCGCAGCAACCAGCACAGCGGCGCCCGGCGGTGGCGGCGGCGCGCGTGCCGGCGGTGGTGGTGGTGGTGGTGAGGGTGGCTCAAACGACCAATTGCCCGAGGGCGGTCTCGCGCCCATCATCGTGATGACTCCTCAGCCAAGCGCGCCAAACAACGACGCGATGTGCTGCTGCTGCCCTGACATTAATCTGGCCGTCAAAGACGACCTGGACCCAGGCGTCGGGGCGATCGACGCTGATGGCGGCAGCGGCGATGGCGGCAGACCGGCGGCCATTCCGGTCCCCGCAGCATTCTGGATGGGGCTAGCCGGCTTGGGGGCACTCGGTCTGATTCGCCGACAGCGCCTTTTCTGCTGATGAATAACCCGTACCGACATGCGGCAGCGCCTCGCTCCACGATGTGGCTCGGGGCGCTGCCACCAAGCCATTGCATCACCGAACAGAGGAGCGCGCCGATCACCCGCCCAGGTGGTCGCTGCGCTCCTCCGGCGATCCGAGCGCAGCGTGAATGCGCGCAACGGCATCGCGTAACGAAGCAACTTGTTCTTCAAGCGCAGCAACCCTGGCCGCTAGTTCACCGCTCCCACCACGTTCAGCCGCACCGCCAACCGGCGCCATGCTGCACGCATCGACTGCATGCAGATCGGGACAGAGCAACTGCGCGTAGCGTCTGGCGCGGCTGCCGGGTGCGGGGGCGACTTCCTGCACAAGCGGTTCTTGCCGGTTCATCAGGTTCGATAGCGACGCCTCGACGACTTCCATCGACTCAAGCGGGTGCATGCGCGTGGCCCTGCCACGCAGCTCCCCCACCGTTTGCGGTCCGCGCAGCAGCAACTCGGTGAGAATCACCAGCGCGGTCGTGTCGATTTCGAGCACTTCCTTTGCCACATGCCGGTACTTCTCAACTCTGCTGCCCGTCAAATGCACTTCCCGCACATACCCCTTCTGTTTGAGTGAGTCGACAGCATCGAACACGGCCTCCTCATCTAAATTGAGAACCGGGTCGCGATTGTTCTTCTGATTGCAGCCATTCACCAGCGCGTTGAGTGTGAGCGGATACTGCGCGGGCGTTGTCATCGCCTTCTCGACAAGCACCCCCAGCACGCGACACTCGTTGGGCTCAAGACGCTTCATGGCTGAAGTGTATAGAGACAAGTCCACAGGTCCACAAGTCCACAAGTCCACAAAGCTACAAAGTTAGTGCATCGATCAACCTCCAAAGGTCCACACCTTGATGGTCAAGCATGGTGAATCTCATAACTCGATGCCTGTGGACCTGTGGACCTGTGGACCTGTGGCCTTGTGGACCTGTGGACCTGTGGACCTGTGGACTTGTGGCCCTGTGGACCTGTGGACCTGTGCACTTGGACCTGTCGACGACTTGTAGCCGTATCATTGCCGCTGCTAATGAAGTTCTCGCTTCTGCTCATGCCGCTGTTCATCCTTGCGATGATCCTGAAGAACCCCGGCCCTGTCACGGTGTTCCGCAAAGCCGGCGCGGTCTCACCCGGCACCGCACGCCGGCCGAGCAGCTTCAAGGACATGAACATGGACCTCGTCAAGGATGCGGCCAAGCGCGGCCTGCTCATCCCAATGGGTGACGGCCGGTATCATGTCAATCTTCCGCGCCTGCAACGCAGGCGACGATGGATCCTCAGCATCATCTGCATCATCAGCGCGGCGATTGCCATTGAAGGGGCGATCCTGCTCTGGCCAATGATGACCTGAAACCAGCCGCTTGCGGCTTCGCGCGATGTTCAAGAAAACTCGCAACTTCATGGAGACGCCCCACATGATGAAAACGCCCACAACACTACTCATTGTGCTCACCTTCACCACGCTCCTCGCCGCCTGCCAGACCGCGCCCACCAGCGAAATTCGCAGAGCGCAGTTGCACGACCACAGCGCGAGCACGGTCCATGCGTTCAAGGATCGCGATCCCACAATCGAACGCTTCTTCGACATGTCGCATGCCTACGCTGTGTTCCCGAGCGTTGCAAGAGGCGGTGCAGGAATC
>CAZFZT010000121.1:0-6612 GCA_964523675.1 uncultured Isosphaeraceae bacterium | reverse complement strand
CAGAGACTATCCCATGACGTCTCACAGCAGAAGGGATCGCCCGCGCAAACGATCTCGCAGCAAACCTCATCATTGCAATAAGGCGTGCCATTCGCCTCGCAGCATTCGCCGGCACTCTTGCTGCCGCACTCGAAGCAGACGACACAGAGTTCAACCGCTGCCTCGGCGCACAGACTGTCCCACGTGTTGTTGCAGCAGAAGGGGTCCTTCGCACACACTGACTCACAGCAGTCTGCATCGTCACAGTACGCTGAACCGTTTGCTTCGCAACAGCTACCCGTGCCCTCGTCGCCACACTCAGTGGGCGGTGCTGGACAGTCGCCCCATGCGGCAAGCAGTTCGAGCAAATCGGGAACACCCACATTCTCGTCCCCCGTCAGGTCCGCGCTCGCACATGGAGTGCCGATCGCCACCGGGCCCCAGCATGCGAGCAACTCCAGCAGATCCGGCACACCGACCGCACCGCTCTTATCAAGGTCCGCGGGGCAGCCCGGCGTCTGCGCATTCGCGACACTCGCCCCGCTGAACACCGTCAACATCGCAACTAACACAAATAGCGGCAGTCGGCCGACACCCATCCATAGTGAGCGATGCACCGCCGAAACCGTACGCACATGGTTTGCCTGTCCAAAACAATGATCTTTCATTTCTATCTCCTTCACACCCAAAGTTCAGAAGCGGATGCCAACCAGCATCGGGTTGAACCAAACCCTCCACTTCCCAAAAACGAATGAGCGCAATGCGCCCCCATGGCGCAGTGCGGCAACCACCCTACAAGATCAGCCGCAAAAATGCAACGACCTCTGCCATAAAAAATTGATCATGCGCGAGCCCCGGCTCCACATGGGGGCCGGGAATCGCGCTCAGCGGACCGTCGCTCCACGGGAAGCGAGGAATGACCGCCACCGCTCGTTGTTCAGCTGAACGGCATATGCGATTGGTCGCTGGCCCAATGCATTCTCCGCGTTGATATCAGCTCCGTATTCGAGCAGCACATCGATCGTTGCCTCATCGCCGGGTCGATCGTTAGCGCCAGCCCTGGCCGCCCAGTGAATGGGCTGATCACCGCTCTCGAGTTCCGCATGGACATCGGCGCCATACTCAAGCAGAAGCCGCGTCAAGTTGGGCATGGTGGCCCTGGCGGCGTAATGCAGCACCGTCACGCCTCGGTCGTTCGTGCCATCGATCGGAGCGCCCTGCTCCACAAGTTCGATTGCCCGCTCTTCATTGCCCTCAATGATGACGGCGAGAAGGTCTTCCGTGAGTGAAGGATCAGGTTCCGGAGCTTCACGATTCGCGGCGCCCGCGCTTTCCTCGGATCCGCCATTCTCAGGCGACGTGTTCTCGGTCGATGTGATCTCGCCATTGTCGGAGGACGTGTCCGCATCATCGGCAGAACCGCCTGGCTTGCAACCGGTCAGCGCGATCGTCAGCGCAAGAGCCGCGGGCAGAACGAGAGCGGAATGGGACATGGGTGAGCGCGATCGAAAGTTGAACGTCATATCGTGAAGTACTCCTTCAGAGAACATGAGGGAAATCAGCAAGCCACATGATAGAGGAAGTGTACACGATGCGCGAAGTCAGAGCTTGACAAATCTGCGGAAACAGCCCTGGCTTGAAGCGCGCCTCGTCGCGGCCCATCGACCATAGAGCCGCCAGCGGGATGCCCAAGGCACAAAAAAGAAAAGCCCCCTGACCGAAGTCAGGGGGCTGGAATCACAGCATCAACTACGCTGGTGAGACTTGCTCACTGGCAGACTGCACAGCCTTTGACCGCGGCATCTGCACAGAGAGTATCCCAAGTCGTGTCGCAGCAGAACGGATCGGCGCCACAGATGAGATTGCAGCACTCTTCGTCCTCACAACCGATCGTACCGTTGGCAGTGCAGCAGTCACCGACGCCGGGGCAAGCAGAGGGTTCGCCACCACCGCAATTGCACTCAACAGGGCAATTCGCGGTGGAGTCTGCGCAGACTTCATCCCACTCGGTATCGCAGCAGAATGAATCCGCCCCGCAGACGCATGCCTCGCAAGCGAGGTTCTCTGCACAACCGGTAACGCCAGGCGTGGGCTCACTGCAATCGCAGTCACCGCCAGCGCCGCCGCAGTCGCCCGCAGCGCAGCTGGTGCCAACGCCTTGGAAGATGCCGCCGTTGGCAGTGCAAGTGGCTGCCACCGTGTCCTGGCAATCGCCCTTGATGCCGCCGCAGCATGCGCCGAGCGGGGGCTCAGCCGAGCCGCCGCAGACTTCGCAGAACTCGGTTGCATTGGCAGCACAGGTGGCATCCTATGACGTATTGCAGCAGAACGGAGCCAGAGCGCAAATCAGATCATTGCAGTCAGGATCGTTGCACCCGGGGGTGCCGTTTGCGAAGCAGCAATCACTGGGGACGGTGGTGGAGCAGCAAGCGTCCGAGCACTCATTGGCGGCGAGACCGGCACAAACGCTGTCCCACTCGGTATCGCAGCAGAAATCATCGATGCCGCAGACGCACGCCTCGCAATCGAGGTTCTCTGCGCAACCGAGTCCACCTTCTTCCTGGCAGTCACACGAAGCGGCGCCGCAGATCTGGATCGCGGCATCAGCACAGAGCTGATCCCACGCCGTACCGCAGCAGAACGCGTCCTGAGCGCAGACTGCATTGCAGCAGTCAGCGTCATCGCAACCGGGGGTGCCGTTGGCGATGAAGCAGTCACCGGAGGCGGGATCGCCGCAGACGGGGCCGGGGCCCTCTTCCTCGCCGATCTCGACGGTGTACTCCCAAGAACCGCTTTCGGTATTCTCGCAGCTACCGCACGGGAATCCGGCGAAGATGCCACCGCCATCGGCAGTACCGAAGGCGACGAACACGACGACCTCGGAGCCGGGCGTCAGGCCGGAAGCTGCAGCCGTAGCGGGCACGCAGTCCTGCGAGTGACCGATCTCACCGATGACAGCGACGCCGCCACAGGTGTTCCAATCACCGCTGACGATGAAGACCACCGTCGGACCAGCAGCCGTCACGGTGCCGCTGACGTTACCCGACGCGGGAACGGTCACGCGATACCAGTCGGTGTCACGGGTATTGGCGTCGGCCCAGGCATAGCCATGGATGATGTCACCAATGTTGACATCCTGGAAGTCCATGGTCGGGGGCGCGCCGCCGCAACCGTCGTTGTTGCTTTCGCCGCAGAGTTCATTCTCTTCGACGGTGGCAACGACTTCGCAGTCGTTGCACTCTGGCTGGCAAACCTCACACAGCGTGAGGGCTGCACCTGAGCACAGACCATCCCAAGAGGTGTCACAGCAGAACGCGTCAGCCGCGCACACAATTGTGCAGCATGCTTCGTCGTCGCAGCCGGGGGTGCCGTTGGCTGAGCAGCAGTCGCCTGCTCCTTCGCCGCAAACATCCGGGGGAACAACTTCGCACTCGGACGCGCCAGGGGTGATGGTCAGCGTGCCGTTACCAGCAGCAGTGGCGAAGCCACCAACGCGCAGCTTGTAGCACTGACCTTCAACAACCTCAGCGACCAAGCAGGAACTGAAGCCGGAGCAACCTGGGCCGTCATCGTTGCAAGCAACGAGGTTCCAGCCCTCACCGCCGCCGGCCTCACAGAGATCGCCGCAGTTGGCGGCCGCCGCGTCGGCGCAGAGCTGATCCCATTCGGTTTCGCAGCAGAAGGCGTCAAGAGCGCAAACGGTATCTTGGCAGGCCTGATCATCGCAGCCAACCGTGCCGTTTGCCACGCAGCAATCGCTTGCTGGCGGAACGGTGTCTTCGCCGCACTCGCAGCCCTCATAGAGAGCAAGGCGGGTGTCATAGCCGGCCTGACCACACGTGGAGAACGAGATGGAGCCGGTCTGAGTGGCGACGTAGTTGAACCAGATGTCCTGACCGAACGCAAGGCCAGCACCCTCTTCACACTCCAGAGGAAGATCGGGGCCGTCCGTGGTTGCGCCGATGGTCGAGAACTCGGTGTCACCGTCGAAGATGGCAATGCGATCTTCGCAGTTGTCGTTCGCCGGCGGTTCGCCGCACAGCGTCAGAGCAGCACTGGCGCACAGGCCGTCCCAAGCCGTCTCGCAGCAGAATGCGTCAGCAGCGCACACGAGGAGGCAGCATTCTTCATCATCGCAGGCAGGAGTGCCGTTGGCGACGAAGCAGTCACCCGCAGCGGGATCGCCGCAAGCGGGGGGACCGTCCGGGCAGGCCTTCGGATCGAACCCTTCGCAGGTCTCGATCGGGCAGTCGCCGCCGTCGCATGCGAATTCATCGCAGTTGAGGAAGATCGGCACGCCGTTGAAGGTGAACGAACCGTCGTCGCAGAAGCCGTCAGCAACCCAAGTTTCGGGTGCACAGTTGCCGCAGCAGTCTTCGATCTGACCCGGCGGGCAAGCTGTCGGCTCGCAGTGATCGGGGCAAAGCTCCTGGGCAGTGCCAGCGCAGATGGTGTCCCATTCGGTATCACAGCAGAACGGATCAGCAGCGCAAACGGTTTCGCAGCATTCGACGTTGTCGCAGCCGGGGGTGCCGTTTGCGGAGCAGCAGTCGCCAGCGCCTTCGCCGCAGATCACCGGCTCGGGGCAGTCGCCCCACTGGGCCAGCAATTCGAGCAGGTCGGGCACGCCAATGGCGCCGGAGCCGTCAAGGTCTGCACATTCGCAACCTTCGGTGACGTCACCCCAGCAGGCGAGCAGCGCGAGCAGGTCGGGCACGCCGACGGAGCCGCTCTCATCGAGGTCGGCTGCGCAGTCGGGGCAGGACACCAGATCGCACTGATCAGGGCCGCAGTCACCGTTGTCGCAGTTGAGCTCGGAGCAGTTCAGGAAGATCGGGATGCCGTTGAAGCTCCACTGACCAGCATCGCAGTCAGCGTCGCCGAGCCAACCGGCGGGCGCGCAGTTGCCATTGCAATCCTCGATCTGACCCGCGGGGCATTCGCCCTTGACGGGGCAAACGGACGGATCGAAATCGCAGACGCCGTCGCAGTCGCCGTTATCGCAGCCAACCTCCGGGCAGTTGAAGTAAATCGGAACGCCGTTGAAGGTCCACTGACCAGCATCGCAATCCGCGTCGCCGAGCCAGCCGGCCGGTGCGCAGGTGCCGCAGCAGTCTTCGATTTGGCCATCCGGGCATCCGCCCGCGTACGCCCCCGCCGTCATCCCCATCCCCAGAGCAAGAACAAGAGCAATCATCAACGTTTCAATAACGCGGCCAGCACGAATCGGCCGCCCAATACAGGTACAACCCTCTCCAATATGACGCATGAGACATACCTCCCAAAGCGCGGGGTTAGCGCGCCGTGTTGAGAAAAACAATCACTCATCCCCCCATGGGATGAGTTTCCAGTGAGCAGAATGCCACGGTTTCGGCGTCGCGTCAAGGTCAATCTTCGGATTTCTCTGCCCGGACAGTGCCCCTACGGATTATCTAGTGGCCGCAGAGTCTCCAATTTTACAGTCCTCGGGAAGCGGCACAGTCCCTGGTGCTTGAATGCCTGCGAATTACCGATCGACGCCGGCTCATCCATCGGGTTCAGGTGCAATTCGGGAAATCACCGGATTCTTACAATTCCAGCGCGTGCGCTTGATCCCATCGCTTCGTGATCCCGCCGATGGACCTGGCCAAGTCGAGCCGGCCGACCGTCTCGCGCAGGTGGCGCACATCGGCATGATCCAGTGGCCCTTCGATCAGCCGCACCAGCACTGCCTCGGCAGCCAGCAGCGCAGGTCGGTCCGATGGGACGACGCCATCGCGCGCTTCCGCCAAACGCTCGACAAGATTCTCAACCAAAGCCACCTGCCGCACCTGTTCAATCTCCGAGAACGATGCGAGGTCTACATCTTCAAGGATCCCCATCAGAAGTGAGACATTGTACAGCGCATCTGCTTCCGCTCGCGAGATTGTCAGCACCGGCTGTCCGGGTGCGGCGTCCACTGCGCTCGCTCGATCATGTACCGATGACGGAGCAAGCGCGAATGCGTCGTCGTCAAATCCCGTCAGCGGCTCGGCGTACACCGGCGAGCCCAGCAGAGGAGCCGCACGATCGATCAGGAGTTCCTCGGCTGACTCAAATGGGCCGTCGAAGACGCTCGACTGAAGATTCGCGCCGGTGGTATAGGCCGCAAAACGCGCATTTCGATTGGACATCTCATCCGTCATAGCGATTGCGTCCTGACGCGGCGAAATGACCTGCGCTGACTGCGGCAGGCCGATGCTGCGCTGATCCATTACCCAAATCAGAGACGCGAGCGCAATCGACGCCGCCGCAGCGCACCAACCGGTCCATGTCACCAGATTGCGAAGCCAAGCCGACTGAGGTTCACGCGCTCGAACCGTCCGAGCGAGCACTTCGTCGGCGAAGCCAGCCGGCAAGTCGGGCTGCATGTGAAGCGCAACCTCGCTGCTCATCGAGACCAGCGCATCGAGCCGCTCATGTTCGTTGATCTGCGCGCAGCACGATTCACACTGCGCCAGATGCCGCTCAACCTGATGCCGGGTATGCGGATCAAGTTGATCGTCAATCAACGCGGAAAGGAGGGCTTTGATGTCAGTGCAATCGAGGGCTGGCATGGGGTGGTGAGGTGTTGGGAGTTAGGTGTTAGGTGTTGGGTGTTAGGTGTTGGGTGTT
>CAZFZT010000120.1:0-6848 GCA_964523675.1 uncultured Isosphaeraceae bacterium | reverse complement strand
CTGCTGATGGCCTTGCGTGTAGAAACGCAAGCCGGGGCAGAGCGTCGGCTCGCCGCCAGGCAATCAACGCGCCGCCCCGGGTCGCGCCACCTACACCCGCAGCTCCGCGACCTCACCGCCCATCGCCTCGGCATACCTCGAACGCACCGGCTCCACCACCTCCGCGATGAATCGATCCACCTGCTCCGGCGCGCGGCCGACGTAGGCCGTGGGATCAAGCACCGCGCCCAGATCAACGCCGGCGAACATCGGCTCATCGCGCAGGCGAACGAGCAGATCATTCTCGCCGCCTTCTTCCTTCACGTGCAGCGCCGCCGCCTGGCTGTGCATGCGAATCAGTTCATGCGCCTCCTGCCGATCAGCCCCTTGCGCGACCGCAGCCATGAGTATGTTCTCGCTGGCCATAAACGGCAACTCCGCCATGAGATTCGCGCGAATCGTCTTCTCGTACACCACGAGTCCCGCGCAAATGTTGTGCATGATGTCGAGCATGCCATCGGTGGCGAGGAACGCTTCGGGCAGCGCGAGCCGGCGATTGGCGGAGTCATCGAGCGTGCGCTCCATCCACTGCGTCGCAGCGGTGTTGAGCGGATTCTGCGCGAGCGCGATCACGAAACGAGCCATGCCCGTCGCACGTTCGCAGCGCATCGGATTCCGCTTGTAGGGCATGGCGGATGAACCGATCTGCTCCGCTTCAAACGGCTCTTCCACTTCTTTGCGGTTGGCGAGCAAACGCAGGTCATTGCACGTCTTGTGAGCGGCAGCGGCAACCACAGCCAGAACATTCACGATCTGCGCATCGACCAGCCGTGAGTATGTCTGGCCGGTCACGACGAACCGCTTCTCCGCCGGCCAGCCCATGCGCTGCGTCACCAGCGCATCAAGCTTCTCCACCCGCTGCTCATCACCCTCGAAGAGCCGCAGGAATGACGCCTGTGTGCCCGTCGCGCCCTTCGCTCCGCGGAATCGCAGCGTTTGGAGCCGGTGTTCAATATCTTCCAAAGCCAGCGCGAACTCATACGCCCAAAGCGTCGCGCGCTTGCCCACCGTGGTCGGCTGGGCCGGCTGATAATGCGTAAAGCCAAGCGTCGGCACATCACGATACTCAATGGCGAATCTCCCCAGCGCATCGATCACCCGCGAAAGTTTCTGCGCGATCAGAAGCAGCCCATCCCGCATTTGAAGCAGTTCGGTGTTATCATTGACGAACTGGCTCGTCGCGCCGAGATGAATAATCGGCCGGGCCTTCGGGCATAGGTCGCCCAGCGCGTGAACGTGGGCCATCACATCATGCCGCAGCCGCATCTCGTGCCGAGCGGCTGCCTCGAAATCGATGTCATCCAGGTGCCTGCGCAACTCATCGAGTTGCTCATCCGTGATCGCCAGCCCAAGTTCCTGCTCTGCCTCAGCCAAAGCCAGCCACAGCCGCCGCCACGTGGAGAACTTGCGCTGATCGGACCAGATCTCGCGCATCTCCTTGGAGGCATAACGCGCCTCCAGCGGTGAGCGGTACGAATCATGTTGCGAAGGTGCGGCCATCGGAGGAAAAGTTCAGCAAACCGGGTCGAATCAACGTACCATTCTTGAGAGCGGCTTCACCACAGAGGCACAGAGAGTAGAGAGTACAGAGGAGAGAAGTTGGCGAGTTCAAGCAAGATCAGATTCTGGCGGAGTCGACCCCGGCGAATGGAGCGCACCGAAGTTCTTATCCAAAGCCCGCTCTGTGTCCTCTGTGCCTCTGTGGTGAATCCGCTCTCTCTGTGGTGAATCGCTCTGTAAGAACGCCCATCGTACCCGCATGGAAGGAACTCGTGGCCGCTGAAGGAGCAAGGCCAATCTCTACCCGAAGGAGCAGCACAGGCCCGACGGACGACCGGCCATCAGGCGGCCTATCCACCGGTCCGCCGCGCATCACGCCACTGCGCGAGATGCAGCTCGTCGAGCAGCACCGCAAGGGCGATCCAACCGCACTCGCGGAACTGCTCCAGACCTATCAGCGGCGGGTGTACGCGGTCTGTTATCGGATGCTTCGTCATCCCGAGGAGGCAGCCGACCTGACGCAGGACGCGCTGGTCAAGGTGCTCGAAGGGCTCGATTCCTACGATGGCAGGTCCAAACTGAGCACCTGGATTATCCGCATCACGATCAACTGCTGCCTGAGCCACCTGCGCAAGCAGAAACTGCGGAAGCACGCCTCGATCGACGTTGCGATGGCGGGAGAGCACGAAGAGGGTGGGCGTTCGCCCGCTCATGCCGACCTCTGGCTGGGCAGGGAACACTCGGCCCATGACCGCGTCGAACAGGAGGAACTCCGCTCGATCCTGCGGAATGCGATGATGACGCTCGACCCAGAGGCCAGGGCGATCCTGGTGCTCAGAGACATGCAAAATCTCGAATACGAGCAGGTTTCCGAGGTTCTGGACATCCCGTTGGGGACGGTGAAATCGCGGCTGTTTCGAGCAAGGGCCGCATTGAGAGCGGCTGTGGAGGCAGCCACTGGTGACCTCAGGCAAGGAAAGCCGCCAAGCGAGCCGCCGCGTCCTCGCAGCGGATGACACAAGTGATGGATCGTTGTTCAGCGTTTTCAGGAAGCGACCGAACTCCTTCAATGCTTTCTCACCACGACGAAAACGAATTGCTCGCCATCATCGAAGGCGAACTCGATGATGAGCGGTTGTCTCATGACCCGCAGGTGCGCGCGCTGGTTCAGCAGATGAAGCGCGATCGGGACTTGCTGCGAAGCGAGCCCGAGCCGCAGATGCCGCATGACCTTGCCGCCAAAATCGAGCAGGCCCTCACCCGGCCGATGCTCATGGCCGCATGGGGCGAAGACGACCCGGCAGCCGAATCCTTAATCCACACAGGCGAGCGCGGCCTTCCTGCCGCGCGTCCGGGCGAGTTTCGGCGTCATCACCACCGACCGGCCCGAATTCGTCGCGCCGTGCGCCTCGCGCTCGCTGCCTGCATCGGAATTCTTTTCATCAGCGGCGCGTGGCTGGGGATCGATACGCTGCTGAACCTGCGCGCAGAGCATGCTGGCATGATTGCGCAGCACGAAAGCGATCCTGATGCCGGCGATGCTGTGGCAATGAATCATGCGGCACAGGAAGAGGCATGGCCGCCCGCCGGTTCGACCGTGCATCATTACGCGCCGCAGCCGGTGCTCGAGCGCTACGTTGCCAGTCGTTTGACTGGGGCGGCCCATGAGCCGGAACCGAGTGGTGAAGCGGTTGCCGTTGAATTCGCGCTGTTCATCGATGCGGAGGAGCCGGAGGCAATCGAGACCGCGCTGGGCGAACTGCTGCGCAGCATGGAGACTGCCGCCTTTGTGCAGCATATGAGCAAAGCCGAGGCGCGCCGCATCTTCGATGAGTTTCAGGCGTCCGTTGCGACACGCGGCGAATCGCAGCCGCGCCACGAGCCGACGACATCGCGGCCGATCGTCGGCTCGCGCGCCATGGCGCCGGATTTCGCGCAGCAGCTCGATTACGCTGTGCGCGGCGCAACGCACACCGTTACGATTCGGCTCTCACAACTGCCTGCACTTCTCGAAGAGGTCGAGCGGCAGACGAAGTCAAGCGCGCTGCGCCAACTCCCCGGCCTGATTGACGCCGGCCCAGGCGACTGGCTCAAGGACCGCGCGCTCATCCGCGGTGCCATTGCGGAACTCGCGCGTGATGGCCGTGATCCGCTCATCCATCTCCCCATCGTCCTCGAGCGCAACTGACCCAAAGCACAAGCCGCCACACAAGCCGGGGCAAAGCGCAGAAGCCGCGCCGCGGCGCCCAAGCGACGCCCCGGGTCCGGCCGCCCCTCACTGCGCGGCCCATCTGTTATCATGCGCGGCTCAATTCTTCACCTCAATTCATCCCACAACACCCCAACCACATCCATGCGACGAGCGAAACTCACCATCATCGGCGGCGGCAACGTCGGCGCTTCCTGCGCCCTCTGGGCCGCTTCAAAAGAACTCGCTGACATCGTTGTCCTTGACATCCCCGAGCAGGAAAACGCCATCAAAGGCAAGATGCTCGACCTCGCCCAGTGCTCGCCGATCGAGCGATTCGACTGTGCCATCACCGGCACGGCCGACTACAAGGACATCGCAGGATCCGATGTCGTCATCGTCACCGCCGGCATTCCGCGCAAGCCGGGCATGAGCCGCGATGACCTCATTGCTACGAATGTGAAGATCGTCAAGTCGGTTGCGGAGAACGTCGCGAAACATTCACCCAATGCCGTGATGATCGTGGTCAGCAACCCGCTCGATGCGATGGTTTATACCGCGTGGAAGGCGTCGGGCTTTCCGACCAATCGCATTCTCGGCCAGGCCGGGGCGCTCGATGTCGCGCGCTTCCGCACGTTCATTGCGATGGAACTCGGCTGCTCGGTCGAAGACATTTCGGCCCTTCTTCTGGGAGGCCACGGCGACGACATGGTGCCCCTGCCTCGTTACACGTCCGTGCATGGCATTCCGCTCTTGCAGTTGCTACCGGAGGAGAAGATCACGGCCATGGTCGAACGCGCCAAGGTCGGCGGCGGCGAGATCGTCAAACTCATGGGCACCAGCGCGTACTACGCGCCGGCGAGCGGCTCAATCCAAATGGCCGAGGCGATCATCAAGGACAAGAAGCGCATCATTCCATGCGCTGCCTATTGCGACAAGGAGTATGGCGTGGGCGGTTACTTCGTCGGCGTGCCGGCGATCCTCGGCGCGGCCGGCATGGAGAAGGTCATCGAAATTCAGATGGATGGCGGCGAGAAGAAGTTGATGGACGAGTCGATCTCGCACGTCAAAGACCTCGTCAAGATCGTGCGAGAAACCTTCCCCGAACTCGCGTAATCCTCGTTCAATGCATGCCACAAAGCCCACGGCCTCCCGGCGGTGGGTTTTTTCATGCGCGCTTGTACATCACATTCAAAACCCAAATCACCCCACCAATCATCGCAACGAGAATCAAAATCAAAAGCCATCCCGGCAACCGCCGCTCGCGTGTCGAAAGCGTTGCCGGCTCCCCGCCGGTGTCGGGCTTCTGAAGCAGCACCTCCAGATCGCGCCGGCTGTACACGCGGCCGCATTCCGTGCATCGCGCTCCGTCCGCGTTCACCGCAGCGCGCAGGTCGTAGCCGCAAATCGGGCAGTGAAGCATCCGGGCATCGTACAATGCACCCATGTCCGCCGGCGCGATCTATCTCGGCAGTGCGGCTGTGGTGGCGCTGATTGGCGTGGCGATTCTGAACTCGGGATGTTCACACGTCCAGGCAAAAACCTGTCAAGCCGCTTCACTTGTGCATTCGGCTTCGGGATGCACTTCAAGCTTCGCTGCGCCGCCGGGAATCAAGAGATCGACCAGCGGCGTGCCCTCAGGAATCTCCTTGCCCTCAAGTGTGTACAGCTTGATCTGCGGATGCTGCTTCTCATGCTCGGCAAGTTCAGCAAGCAACCGCTCCTTGGCGCCCGGAAGAGTCTCCTCAACCTTCGACCACGCCAGCCGGCCGCGGCATTTGGGAAACTTCGAGCAGCCAAGCCACGGGCCGCGCTTCCCGCTGCGCAGGTTCATCTTCGAACCGCACTTCGGACATTCAAGATCGGTGAGCAGCGGCGGGGGAGCGGGCAGTTTGATGCGCTCTTTCTTGTCAAGGTTGATGACGCACTTGACTTCCGGGTAATTGACCGAGGCAAGGAACTTGCCGAACCGCCCCGTGCGCAGCACCATCGGCGAGCCGTCGTCAGGACAGGCAACATCGACGCGCTCGGGAAGTTGCGGCACGCCGTCGCGGTCGATCGGCGCTGCATAATCGCAATCCGGGTAGGCCGTGCATGAAAGGAACCGGCCGCCTTTGCCAAAGCGGTAGCACGTCTTGGAGCCGCACACGGGGCAGGCGTAAACAGCCGGCTCCATCTCGGCCTTGGCGTGCGTCATCGTCTCATGTGCATGATCGAGCTGCTCGGAGAACCGTTCATAAAAACGCTTGAGCGCATCGCGCCAATCGAGATTCTGATTCGCGATCTTGTCAAGCACTTCCTCCATCTCGCGCGTGTAGCCGATCTCCATAATGCGCGGGAAGCCCTGCATCAGCTTGTCCGTCACCACTTCACCCAGATCGGTCGCATAGAAGCGGCGGTCGATCTGCTCGACGTAGTTGCGGTCCTGTATGACGCCGATGATGGACGCATACGTGGAAGGCCGGCCGATGCCCTCGGCCTCAAGCGTCTTCACCAGCGACGCCTCGGTGTAACGCGGCGGGGGACTGGTGAAGAGTTGCTCAGGTTCGATGGAGAAGGGGGTGACGAGCGAGGCATCAAGGGATCGAGGCATCGAGGCATCGAGTTCATCAGAAGCAGTCTCTTGATCCCTGGATCCCTTGATCCCTCGATCCCTCATTGCCGGAAGCTTCTGCTCATCGCTTGCAATCGGCACGCCGGCCACCCGGTAGAAACCGTCAAACACCAGCGTGCGGCCGGTCGCTTTGAAGATCGCGCCGGTGGCCTTGTCCGCGCGTTCGAGCAGAATCGATGTCGAGTCCCACTCGGCCGGCACCATCTGGCAGGCAATAAAACGGTTCCAGATCAGGCGGTAAAGCTTGATCTCTTCTTCCTTCAGACCTTTGAGCGAATCAGGATGCGCGTTCGCATCGGTCGGCCGAATCGCTTCGTGCGCTTCCTGCGCGGTCTGCTTCGAGCCGAACACACTCGGCTTCTCCGGCAGGTACTTCTCGCCGTGCGTTTGTTTGATGTACGACCGCGCCTGGCTGACTGCTTCGCCCGACAGGTTGGTCGAGTCGGTACGCATGTACGTGATGTGTCCTTTTTCGTAGAGCGCCTGAGCAATGCCCATCGTGCGCTT
>CAZFZT010000119.1:0-6897 GCA_964523675.1 uncultured Isosphaeraceae bacterium | reverse complement strand
CGGGGCAGTTGGTCGTCTATCCGATTCTCGATCTCAATCGGCTCGGCCTGCGCCTGCACGGCTATATGCGGTTCCTTGAAGAGGTGGTGATCGACACGCTCGCGCAATTCGGTATCGAAGGAGTGCGCGATGAGAGCGCCACGGGTGTCTGGGTGGCTCCTGCGGAACAGCGAGCCGCCGCGTCGTCGTTGCGCGCCGCCGCGTCGTCGCGGCGGACGACGCATGACATACCCAACGCCCCGAGCGCGAAGATCTGCGCCATGGGTGTGCGCGTCTCGCGCTGGGTTTCGATGCACGGCCTCGCGCTCAATGTGACCACCAATCTCGATCACTTCAATCTGATAGTTCCCTGCGGTCTCACCGATCGCGGCGTCACCAGCATGAAGCGTGAACTCGGCGACGGGTGCCCCCACATGGACGATGTCCAACGCGCGATGATCCAGTCATTCGAACGTGCTGCCGCTGCGCTCACATAGCCCCGGCCTTGGCCGGGGGCTCTGCTGTCGATCCTGCATACATGGTGAACTCGCAGCATTTCCCCAGCCAAGACCAGGGCTATTTATTGCGCATGAAGTCGGCGACCTGCGCGAACCTTGCATCGAGGAACGCGCGCAACTCGCCGTCGATACCGCAGTCATCCATGGCCCGGCCCATACACTCGAGCCATTGATCGCGTTCTGCTTCGCCAATCGGAAAGGGCAAATGCCGAGCCCGCAGGCGCGGGTGGCCGCGCTTCTGAATGTAGAGTTGCGGTCCGCCGAGCCAGCCGGAGAGAAACTCGTAAAGTTTGTCGCGCGATGATGCAAGATCAGCAGGATGCAGCGCGCGGATGGTGGCAAACGCTGATTCCTGATCCATGCGATCGTAGAAGACATCGACAAGCGTACGAACGGCTTCGTCGCCGCCGATTGCTTCGTAGGGAGGATTTTTCGATCCGAACAGGAGCATGGACCACGATCGTAGGCCGAATCTACTGAACCCGGCGCGCATCGCAGAGGGCGATTGCAATGGCGTCGGCGACATCAGGCGGGTTCGGCGGCTCGCTCAAGTCGCACTGGCTCATCACCGCCAACTGCACCTGCCGCTTGCTCGCGTGGCCGTTGCCCGTGACCGCCTTCTTCACTTCTGTGGCCGCCAGTTCTGCAATAGCGACGCTGCGCTGCTGCGCCGCAAGAAGCACCACGCCGCGCGCGTGCCCCATCACAATCGAAGTCCGCGCGTGGCGATAGTGCGAGTACAGCTGCTCGACCACCATGCGGTCCGGCTTCAGTTCATCAAGCAGTTGGATGAGATCGTCGTGCAGCTGCGCCAGGCGATAGGCGATCGGCTCCGAACACTTCAGACGAAAGATGCCCGCTTCGACAAGAGTCGGCTCGGGCGCTTCGGGCGCAAGATCGACACAGCCATAGCCGGTCACTTGCAAGCCGGGATCGATACCAAGAATTCGCATGAGCTCACCTGAGCCACCCCAACAAAACCATGAGCCCCCTGTTCCGTCGGGGAGATCTGTCAACGTTCAGCGCACATACTCGTCCGACTCAATCTCACCATCGCGCAGACGGACCACGCGCTGGCAACGATCGGCAACGCGCTCATCATGCGTAACCACCAGAATCGTCAATCCCGATCGGTGCAATTCATCAATTAGCGCCAGAATTGCTGTACCAGTCTTTGAATCAAGGTTGCCCGTCGGCTCGTCGGCCATGATGACTGCCGGATCGTTGACCAGCGCGCGGGCAATGGCGACGCGCTGCTGCTGGCCGCCGGAGAGCTCCTTCGGCCGGTGCGAGAGTCGATCGCCAAGGCCGACGACGTTCAGCTTCTCGATCGATCGGCGATCGCGCTCATGGCGCGGGATGCCCTGGTAGAACAGCGGCACCTGCACGTTCTCAACGATGTTGAGTTCACTGATCAAGTTGAATGCCTGAAAGACGAAGCCGATCTTCTTGCCACGCACCCGGCTCAGTTCATCATCATCCATTTGCGCAACATTTCGGCCGTCGAGGAGGTACTCACCCGAAGTGGGTTGATCGAGGCACCCCAGAATGTTCATCATGGTGGACTTGCCGGAGCCGGACGCGCCCATGATGGCGACATACTCACCCCTCATCACTTGAAGATCGACGCCACGAAGCGCTTCGACCAGCACAGAGCCGTCGGGCTTGTAGTAGGTCTTGGTGATCCGGCGCAGTTCTGCGACGGGATGTGAGCCGTTGTGGGACATAGAAAACGTCCAAAAGTGCAAACGTCCAAAGTGATCGGGGTAGGAGCGTCGATTGTAGTTCGGTACTGGAGCGAGGTCCGTCCCCTGACGGATTCTTGCATTTGGACGTTTGGACGTTTGGACGTTTAGACTCTCCGCTCATGAGCTTTCCTGATCGCCAACACTTTCGCGAACTCGCCTCGAAGGGAAACCTCATCCCGCTCGTGCGGCGATTGATGAGCGATCAACTCACGCCGGTGCTCGCGTATCGCCGGCTCGTCGCACCGGATGAGCGAACGGCCCCGAGCTTCCTCTTTGAATCCGTCGAAGGCGGCGCGAACGTCGGCCGATACTCCTACCTTGGGGCGCAGCCGGCGGTGGAAGTTGTTGCGCGGCAGGATGAAGTCCGCGTGATCGATCATCGGCGGGGAACGGAGGAGGTCTCTTGCGAGCACAATCCGCTGGATGTGCCGCGGCGACTCTCCGAAAAATGGACCTCCGCCAAGCCGCAAGCGGCCTTCGCGCTGCCTCGGCTCACTGGCGGATGGATCGGCTATGCGGGATATGACACGGTGCGATATCTGGAGCCGGAGAAACTCCCCTTCGAGACCGCTCCCCCCGATGATCGCGGCCTGCCAGACATGCACTTCGGCCTCTATCGCCAGATGGCAGTGTTCGACCATGTGGGCAAGGTGCTTTACGCCATTCATCACGTGCTGCTTGAGGAGCACGAATCGATTGATGAGGCGTATGAGGCAGGATGCGCGGAGCTCGACGCCTTTGTGCAGCGATTGGAAACACACACCGTGCCACTTTCCCCAGGAAGTGTGGATATTGATCTCGCGCAATCGCCGAGCGCTGCGGCGGAGATGCGCGGCAACTTCGCGCGACAGAACTTCGAGGACGCTGTCGGGCAGTGCAAGGAATACATTGCAGCCGGTGACGCCTTTCAGATTGTTCTCAGCCAGCGGTTCGAGCGGATCACACCGGCTGATCCATTCGATATTTATCGCGCTCTGCGGATCGTCAATCCCAGCCCGTACATGATCTATCTTCAGGCGCAAGATTCGATCCTCGTCGCGTCAAGTCCTGAAATTCTCTGCCGCGTGGAGCGAGGAATCGTCACGAATCGCCCGTTGGCCGGAACGCGAAGGCGCGGCAGGAATGAGGCCGAAGACGCAGCGCTGGAAGCCGAACTCAAAGCCAGCGAGAAGGAGACGGCCGAGCACATCATGCTCGTTGATCTTGGACGCAATGACCTCGGCCGTGTCTGTCAAACCGGCTCGATCACGCTCGAGAAGATCATGGATGTCGAGCGGTACAGCCACGTGATGCATCTCTCCTCGACGCTCACCGGGCGTTTGCGCGAAGGGTTGAGTTGCTGGGACGCGCTGCGCAGTACGCTGCCTGTGGGAACGGTTTCGGGAGCGCCGAAGGTGCGGGCCATGCAGATCATTGACGAACTCGAACCGACGCGGCGCGGGCCGTATGCGGGCGGCATCGGCGCGGTGGGCTTTACCGGCGATATGGATATTGCGTTGGCGCTGCGCACGATGGTGATTCCAACGGAAACGTCCAAACGTCCGAACGTCCAAACATCCAAATGGGCGTGGGCGGTCCATCTCCAGGCCGGCGCGGGCATTGTCGCCGACTCGGTCCCTGAGGATGAGTTTGACGAGACGGTCAATAAGGCGGCCGCGCTCGGAAGGGCGATCGACCTGGCGGAGGCAGCGTTTCGTGAATCAGTGTGATGGTGGCAGAGCCATCTCGCCGGTGCCGTCCGAGTAATGATCCTCAACCTGTACGTGCGAGACGCCCGTACCACCGAGATTGGAATATCCTCACCCTCCACGGGTCTCCTTCCCCCCGGCCCTCTCCTCCACGATGTACCACGCCCTGCTCACCAACCGCTACCTCACCACGCGCGTCATTCCGCTCATTGCGGTGGCGGCCGTGGCCTTGTGCGTAGCGCTGGTGATCATCGTGGTGTCCGTGATGACCGGCTTTCTCGACAATGTGCGCTCTTCCGGCCGAACGCTCATGGGGGATGTCATTATCTCAAGACCAGTGCAGGGCATCGCGCATTACGAGCGGCTCCTGGAGGTTCTGCGCGAAACGGAGGAGGTCGCAGCGGCGACGCCGGTCGTGTCACACCTCGCCATACTCAAGATGCCTTACCCGGAAGGCCCCGACAAAGACTCTGCCGGCGTCGAAGTCTGGGGAATAGAGCCAGGAAGTTTTTCGCAGGTCACAGGATATGCAGACGCACTGTGGTGGCGTCCGCTTACCGAGGATGAGCAACGCAGCGCGCTGCCGCGTGACCTTCGCCGCGTCGTCGACGAGACCATTCTCAAAGACGGCCTGACTCTGCGACATTCTGCGACTGGTCGGCCGGGAATTGTTCTCGGCATGCACGTTTCGCAGGCCAACGAGCGCCAACGTGACGGCTCATACCACCCCATGGCGGACGGCTATTGGTGGATGCCGGGGCGCGAAATCACCCTCACGACCATCCCCATTGACACTCGCAGTGGTGTGCTCGAACCGGAGGTGCGAATACTGCCCATCGTCAACGAGTTCGTCTCCGGCGTGTTCGTCATCGATCGCAATCGCGTGATGATCCCGCTCGACATCGCGCAGGACATGCTGCATCTGTCAGAAGCGGAACTTGTTGATCCTGATGATCCCTTGACAGTGTTGGGCACTTATCCCGCGCGTGTGACCTCGGTGCTGGTTCGCGGCGAAGACGGCGTATCGGCGGACGCGCTTCAGGCGGTTGTCGCCGGCGCCTATGAGCGCTTCTATGTGAGTCTCCTTGAAGATGAGTCGGTGAACATTCTCCCGCCTTCGCCGCGCTCCCCGTCGCTGTCGATCAAGACGTGGGAGCAACAGCAGGCGCAGTTCATCGGGCCGGTCGAGAAGGAGCGCGAAATCATGCGCATCCTGTTCTCGATCATCTATATCGTGGCCGCTGCCCTGATCTTTGCGATCTTCTGGGCCATCGTGCATGAAAAAACGCGCGACATCGGCATTCTGCGCTCAATCGGCGTATCGCGCCTCGGCATCTCGATGATCTTTCTGCGCTACGGCGCGATTATCGGCATCATCGGATCGATCCTCGGCCTCGGCCTTGCCTGGCTGGTCATTCGCAACATCAACGCCATCCACGATGCGATCGGGCAGGATGCGCCGAAGTGGTCATGGATGGTCGCGTTCGGCTTCGCGATCATCGCGATGCTCATCACGCTGAAACAGGTGCTCAATGAACGCATGTTGCCGGTCGTATTGTGGGCTCTTTGCACGATCGTCGTTGCCGGCATCGGCGTCGCACTTCTGCTTCATAAGGGCACACTGATCTGGGATCCGAGCGTCTATTACTTTGCAGAGATTCCCAATCGAATCGATGTGAATACAGCGATCACGACGATGATCGGAGCAGTCGTTTTCAGTGTTCTCGGCGCGTTCATTCCAGCCGCCAAAGCCGCGGATACCCATCCGGTCAATGCCTTGAGATATGAATGAGCGGGTTCACCAGCACAAGCCGGCGCAGAGCGCAGCGTCGCCCCAAACCGCGGGCTTCCGTCACGCGGCTCATGATGTAGATTCCTTCCTCGAGAGATGACCCTCCTCCGCGCGAACAACCTCCGCAAGACCTACCGCCTCGGGCGCGTCGATGTGCCCGTTCTCAAAGGGGCTTCAATCGATGTCTCAAGCGGCGAATGGGTTGCGGTCCTCGGCGCGTCCGGGTCCGGCAAGAGTACGCTGCTGCACCTGCTCGGCGATCTCGATGAACCCGATGGCGGCGACGGCTCGATCATCTACGACGGCAGGGCCATGAGCACCTTCTCTCGCAGCGAGCGCAATCGCTATCGCAATCACGCCGTCGGCTTTGTGTTTCAGTTCTATCACCTGCTACCGGAACTCAACGTGATGGAAAACACGTTTCTGCCGTCGCTCGTCGGCATGGGACGACTTCGGTACTACCGCGAACGAAGCGGGATGCGAAGCAGGGCGCAGTCGCTGCTTGAATCGTTCGGCCTGGGGCACCGCCTCAAGCACCGGCCGCGCGAACTTTCCGGCGGTGAGCGGCAGCGCGTCGCCATCGCCCGCGCGTTGATGAATCAACCCAGGGTGCTGCTTGCGGATGAGCCGACCGGAAATCTCGATGAAAATACGGGCGGCGAAATTCTCGACCTGATCGCAGAGCAGCATCGGCAGGGGTTGACCATCGTGATGGTGACGCACGATCGCTCGATTGCCGGCCGAGCCGACCGAGTCGTTGAGTTGCATGACGGCCGGGTGATGATGTAGCCGCTTGCGGTTGATTCATTCGGCGCGGCCGATTCATCCGCCACTTTGGCAGACCCGAGGTGGTGAGATTGACACGAACCGCCCGATTATGAGATGCAGATCAAGTGATTTCATCATCCTGCCCCATTGCAGAGCCGACAAACGGTATGGACATTGCCGCTCTTCTGCGGATCGATTGTTATTGAAGACCGCGTGAAGTGAACCTAAAGTTTCGTGTCCAATAAAAAGGTCGGCCTTGCTCCCGAGCCATCGAAAGCGAGGATAGCCCCGGCCGCAGGAGGCACTCTCCCATGTTTGAACGACTGACCGATCGCGCTCGAAAAGTCATGGCCCTGGCCAATCAGGAGGCCCAGCGGTTCAACCATGAGTACATCGGCACCGAG
>CAZFZT010000118.1:0-7138 GCA_964523675.1 uncultured Isosphaeraceae bacterium | reverse complement strand
AGTTCGGGGGCGCAGTCGCCGCACACGCCCCATGCCGCGAGCAGGAGGAGCAGGTCGGGCACACCCACTGCTCCGTCGCCGTCGAGGTCGCCGGCAGCCGGCTGCGGTTGCCCCGCTTCGACTGCTGCGAGGATGTCGATCAGTCCGAAGCCGGTGAAGGGATTGGGATTCTCTGCATCGGCGGCCGTGCTGGTGATTCGATCAAGAACC
This sequence comes from uncultured Isosphaeraceae bacterium, assembly GCA_964523675.1. Taxonomy (GTDB): domain Bacteria; phylum Planctomycetota; class Phycisphaerae; order Phycisphaerales; family SM1A02; genus CAZFZT01. Next base: position 6,928 of record CAZFZT010000118.1, on the reverse strand, counting down.
TCCGCAGGTGTGAGCAGTGGCTCATGCTCGATGAGCAGCGCGGTCGCGCCGGCTGCGAGCGGCGAAGCCATGCTCGTCCCCTGTGCTGCGTAGTAGTCCGCAGGGCCGGTGCCGTTGTTGCTGCCGTCATTGGAGATGATGCTTGAAGATGCGTTGGCGAACTGCGAATCGCGCAGCGAGATGGTCATGGAACCGGGTGCGGTGATCTCGGGCTTGAGCAGGCCGTCAATGCGCGGTCCGAGACTGCTGAAGGGGGCGAGGATGCCATCGCCGGATCCGAAGAACCAGTCATTGCCGAAGTAATCAATCCATGCGCTGCGGTGACGCCAGGCGCCGACGGCGACGGCGAGGTCCGCGTTGGCGGGCGTCGTCACCGTGTACATGGGATCATCATCAGCCCAGCCGGCGTTATTCGTGCTTGTTTGATACAGATGCACAAGCGGCGTGGGCGAACCCTCCGGCGCGCTGTTCGTGAGCTCGAACTGGTAGGAAGCGACATCTCCCGGCGCGACCTGCGGCCGAAACAGATACCCGCGCACCTTCGTTTCACGCGGACTGGTGCTGAAGAACGATTCATCAAGAGATTCATCTTCGCCCAGATCAAGCGCGATCAGGGAAAGGTTGTCTTCCAGGTCAGGATCATCGAGCCAGATGATGCGCAGGGAAATGACCGGGGTGTAGGGCGAATTGTTCGACGGGTTGGCGACGAGCAATTCGATCGGGCCGGCCGTGGCCTGCGGGTCAAGCTCAACGGAATAGTGCCGCTGCCGCTGGCCGAGATTCCCCGCTGAGGTGAAGCCGATCATCCCCTGCTCGAACGCAGCATCAAACGCCTGAGCCACACTGATGGAGCCGTCCATGAAGGAATCAAAGCCGCCATATGAAAGCGTGAACACGCGGCAACCGACTTCGAGCGCGCGGTTGACGGCCTTGGTCATGTTGAAGAACGTCGCATTGCCGTTGGAGTTGTTGCCGATCTTATAGAAGTAGAAGTCCGCGCCCGGCGCCCCGCCGACATATTGCCCAGCGCTTGCCGCACCGGAGCCGACAGCCGTTCCCGAGACGTGCGTGCCGTGCCAGATGACCGTGTTCTGCACGTTGGTGGCCCACTCCGTGGCGTCCATGCCGGTGGTGACGTTATATGTTTCGATCGGCGTCGGCAGATCGGGATGGGACAGGTCAACGCCACTGTCAGCGACGGCGATGCCGACGCCCGTGCCAAGCAGCGGACCGATGCCGCCTGATGGTCCGGGCACGCCCGCATGAAGCAGATCAGCGTGAATCTCTTCAATCGCCAGATCGTTCATCGGTTCGAGCACACCTTCCATGGAACTGATGCGCACGAAGCGATCGTCATCTTCGATCGCCGCGAGCGAGGCATACTCAATCAGCGCGACGTAGAACCCATGCGGATGGCCCGGCGTCATGCGGCCGCCTCCTCCGCGCGCCGGGCGCGGTTGGACCGGCGGCACGTACAGACCGGGGACAATGCGCACGCCCCAGCCGCGCATCGCTTCCTGTTCCTCACTGTCGAGTTCTCGAACGACGTACAGCGCAGCAAGTTCCGCATCAAGTTCAGCATCGTCGCCGCGATTCCATGGATCGACCGGTTCGAAGCCGTGTTCTTCAAAGACTTTCCTGCGCTCGTGCGGCGGAAGATGGCGCACCGAGTCTTTGACTCGGCGGTGATAAAGCACCTCGCCGCAGGTCTTGGTGAGCTCACGCGGCTCTGCGGGGGCATCGGACTCGCTTGATGCCGCTGCGTCGAACGCCGCCTTTTGCTCCACATCCGCGCCTATCGCCGCGCCATGCAGCGCGATCACAAGAGCGGCTGCCACGATGAGCGGTGCGGCCATAAATCGTGGTGGAACGGCTCTGCGTGGCACGGCTCCCTGAGCCGTGACTGTTTCTCCGGCTCTCAGAGCCGAAGCGGGCCATCGGCTCAGAGAGCCAATGAAACCGATGCAGGTCAGAGGCCTGCACCACCTTTTCAATCGTTCAACGTGCTGGGACATTCACTTTCTCCGCTGCGACAGGGGGCGTTGCCGCTGCTCCATTCTCGCACCGGTTTCGCCGGGAGGCAAACCATCATCTGGCCGAAAGCCCACCATTGATCACATGCCCTCAGGATGCTCGCACACTCGCGTGATATGCCGACTTATCGGCACGAGCATGGGCCGACTCTGATGGCGCGATCTTGGGCTTGACCCAGGGCGTCGCTTGTGGCCTGCTTGCGCAGGCCCTGCGCTTTGCCCCGGCTTGTGTGGTGGGCCTTGCGCGTTGGCCCGGCTTAGGCCCGCCTTGCGCTACCGGCCGTGTCGCAGTTCTATAGTGCCCGCATGAGCATGACGCGAACGCCCACGGCTTCGAATCGCCTTGGTCTTGACTACGCCGCCGAAGCGAAACGCCTCGGCCGGCCGCCGGCGCCGATCATTGATGTCCACTCGCACATCAACGGAACCAAGGCCGCTGCGATCTACCAGCGCGCCGCCCGGCTCTACGACGTCGCCCTCACCTACTCCATGACGCAGCTCGAAGAGTTGCCCGCCATCCAAAGTGTTCTCGGCGATGCAGTGCGCTTCATTGCGGTGCCGAACTACTTCGATCCGGATCGCAAACACGCGCTGGGTCGCGGTTACATCGAACGGCTGCCGAAGTTTTATGACCTCGGCGTGCGCATTGCGAAGTTCTGGGCTGCGCCGCGCGCTAAAGACTACGCCATCGAAATGGGCGATCCCGACTTCATGCGCCTCGATCATCCAGTGCGCATCGAGCAGATGCAGACCGCTGCCGACCTTGGCATGATGTTCATGGTGCATGTGGCAGACCCCGACACCTGGTTCGCCACGCGCTACAGCGACGCGGCCAAGTACGGCACGAAGCGCTCGCATTACGAGCCGCTTGAAGCGCTACTCGATCGATTTGCGCAGCCGTGGATCGCAGCCCACATGGGCGGCTGGCCTGAAGACCTCGAATTCCTCACCGGGCTGCTTGACCGTCATCCGAATCTTTATCTTGATTCAAGCGCGACAAAGTGGATGGTGCGCGAACTCTCGCGGCACTCACGCCAGGATCTGCTTGACTTCCTCACCACCTTCCGGGGTCGTGTGCTGTTCGGTTCTGACATTGTGACTTCGGACGAACATCTCGTCGCAGCGGACGACACCAACGAGATGCAGGCGAAGGCGAGCACGCCTGACGAGGCATTCGATCTGTACGCCAGCCGATACTGGGCGCTGCGCGTGATGTTTGAGACGGAGTACGACGGCGAATCGCCGATTGCTGACCCTGATCTTGCGATGCTTGAACCAGAGCGTTACACGCCGATGGATGCGCCGCAGTTGCAAGGCAAGTCATTGCCGCGCGAGGTGCTGGTGAGTTTGTATCGCGGTGCGGCGGAGTCGTTACTCGACGACGCTGCATAACATCGTTGGACGCTTCAACCGAGAAATCACCCCCACTGCGCCAATAGGTGCAGGAGGTCGGGCACGCCGACAGAGCCGTCGCTGTTGAAATCCGGCGGGCAGTTGCAGCCGGGCGGGCATTCGCCCCATGCTTCGAGGAGGATGAGCAGATCGGGGACGCCGACGTTGCCATCGCCGTCGAGATCTGCGCCTGGCGGAGGCGGGTTGGGGTTGCACAACTCGATCGCCTTGTTCACGCAGATATTGGTCCAGCCGAAGTTGGTTTGCGGCTGGGGGTCCATGCAGCATGGCGGGAAATCGGCGCATACGAGACTGCAACAGTCCGGGTCGTCGCAACCGCCCCACGGGTGGCCCTCGAAGCAGCTTCCTTCGCCGTTGCAGCATGCACCGCCTTCGCATGTGCGGTGCGCGAGATGCGCACAGATGAAGTCCCACGAAATGTCGCAGCAGAACGAATCGAGCGAGCAAACCGCTTCACAACACTCGGCGTCCTCGCAATAAGGCGTGACTGTGGGCGGGTTCACGACCTGGAAGCAGCTTTGGGAGGCAGGATGGCCGCAGCCGGGCGGCTCTTCAACGCAGAAGAGTTCAGCGAGCTGAACGCACGCTTCATCCCAAACGAACTGTGCGCAGCCGGGCGCGACCTGGTACACCTTGTCGCAGCATTCCGGATCGCTGCATCCGGGATAGATGTTGCTCTCGAAGCAGTCGGTGGCGAGATCGTGGCCGAGGCAGTTGGGATGGATGCCGCCTTCGCAGACGATGGAAGTGTTGGCGATTCCGGCGCAGAGGTGATCCCACTGGTTGTTGCAGCAGTAGGGGTCGTATTGGCAGACGGCGGTGCAGCAGGTGACATCGTTGCAGCCGCGGCCGTCATGCGCGCTCATGCACTGGTTGTCCGTATCGAGCGAAGCGCAAAAGGGCGCGGGATCCTCGCTAGAAGGCGCGATCTTCCAGAGTTGAATGCCGTTGAGGTAGATGTCGCCGTTGAAGAAGCTGCCTGGGCCATCGCCGACTGCGAAGAACTCGATGCGATTGTTGGTGACGTGCGCGATGTGATTCATGTGCGTCACGCCGATGGCAAGATCGCCTTGCCACGGCCCGCCGACGGGCAGGTAATAGAGGAACTCGGGCTCGGTGAGCAGGACGCCCTGCGCAAAGGCGGAGGCCGGCCAGTACCAGGTGTACACGAGGACGCGGTACGTGCCGTTCTCGAGGCCGTCGATGGTGAAGTTGATGGGGATCTCGGGGCCGTTGGAGCCGAGCAGGCCGTCGCCGAGGAGCGGATGATGCATGCCGAGATTGTCGTGCGGCAGTGGAATATTGGGGAGCGTGCCGGCTGCGGGGTGCGCGAGCAGTGTGACGGCTGTCGGCCGGCCATCAAGACCAAGCAAGGCAATCGGCCCAATCGGCTCAGGTGGAAACTGAAGCGGCGATTCGATGACGTTCCACACGCCGGGAAGCCCGGCTGCGGCGTATCGATCATCCGGCGAGCCGCGACCGCTGCCGAAGTCGATATTCAGCGACTGGCCGGCGGCAAAACCGCTTATCAAAAGAACGAAGATGGCCGACAGGCCCGCGATGTCAATGCGCCTCATTCCTCATCTCTTTATCTCATGTAGAACACCATCGCGCCACGATGCAGGCGGCATTTTCCGATGGAGGGACGTATGTCCACTAGACAGCGGCGACGCGTGGCTCCGGCAGAATCTGACGAAAAGCAATGGCGAGCCGTTACGGCCCAACGGATGCGCTGCATCTGTGCGGCAAACCCCTACTGCGATCCGCTTGTGCTGCTGTATCACGACGCGGCCAATGCGTTGCTTGTCGAGTCCCGCGTGTCGTAGCGGATTCGTTCACATTGCACCGATCGTTGTATCATCCGCGCGTGGCAGCGCACCGCTCGGCTCAACATCATCGTCGCGCTGTTCCGGCAAGGCAGTCGTATTGGGAACACTCCCGCCGGCCGCTGCATGTGCTGGTGTTTCTTCTGCCGCTGATCGTTGCGTATGAAGTCGGCCTGATGATGCTGCACCACCGGCTGGGGAACGTCGCGCATCTAACGCTGCTGCGCTTCTTTCAATCGTTCGATCTTGCGCCGCTTGTGCAGTTGTATCTGGGCGGCGTGGCGATCGTGGTCGTGCTGCTCACATGGCACATCCTCAGCGGTCACCGGTGGCGGCTCAACTGGTCGGTCGTCGGGATCATGGCTCTCGAGTCGGCGGCGCTCGCTATGCCGCTTGTGCTGCTGAGCCAGTTCATTGCGTCGATCGGCGTCACGGCCGCCGCGACATCCGGCCCGATGAGCGTTCCTGATACGCTGCTGGAAACGTTGGTCATCAGTCTCGGCGCGGGGCTGTACGAGGAACTGCTTTTTCGCATGTTGCTCATCGGCATTCTGCACACGCTGCTCGTCGATGTCGCTGGGGCGTCCAACACCGTCGGCTGCGTCATTGCGATCATCGTTTCCGCAGCCGCCTTTGCGTGGTACCACACCGTCGGGGCGACGACCGCGCTGCCCGCGCGGCAACTGATCTTTCTCTTTCTTGCGGGGCTTTACTTCGGAACGCTTTTCCTCACGCGCGGCTTCGGCATCGTCGTCGGCGTCCATGCCGTCTATGACGTTGTGATACTCATGTACCACAGCGGGTGACGGTGCTGCATCGCGGATGAGATGTTCGACGGCGAACGCGGCTTCTTTGAACATTTCGCCGTAAAACCCCTTTGCAACCTGCGGGAATCGGAGTACCTTGTTGGCGGCGGGCTCCCCTTCCGGCCCTCCGGTAACGGCGCTGTCCAAGTGAGCATGACCGGGACTATCCTGATGCGAATCACCAATCGACGCCGATCCTGCGCGCTGGGCCTGTTGCGGCGAATCTCCGTTATCGGGCCTGTCCTCGCGATCATCCTGCTGCCGCTGCTCAACGAGAAGACCGCGAATGCCCAGTGCCAGTACGAAATCACCGGCATCATCACGCCTGATGACGCGGATTCCTGCTGGCCGTTCCCGGGATCGAACACCTTCCCGCGAGGGATGAACGAGAATGGCGAAGTCGTCGGCTGGTATGTGCCGTGCGCCATCGGCAACGAACGAGCATTCTTCTGGTCGCAGGAGACCGGCTTCGTCACGCTGCCCCAGCCGCCGGGCGCGGTGCAGGCGTATGCAACTGACATCAACGACCACGGCTACATCGTCGGCCAGCACGTGTACTCCGGCGTCGGCTCAAAGGGCTACATCTACAACCCCCGCACCGGCGAGTTCAAGTACCTCGAACCGCTGCACGAAGGCGCGACAGCGACGTTTCTCACCGCAGCGAACGCGATCAACAATCAGAACACGGTCGTCGGCGATCGCGTGATTACCGAGCCGGGTGAGTCGCCGGTGATCCGCAACGCCGTGATCTGGCACCCCTACGGCGTGAACGGCAACGGCCGCGAAGTGGTGATTGATCTGGGCGTGATGAATGGGCCTTCAAGTGCCGCCAATGATGTCAATGACGACT
>CAZFZT010000117.1:6096-7212 GCA_964523675.1 uncultured Isosphaeraceae bacterium | reverse complement strand
CAAGGACGCGCATCATTGTTCATCTTCTTCGTAGTCCCAAAGTGCGGGTGGGCCGCTGCCGACTTCGTAACACCCCATGTCAATCTGCGCGGGGTGCGTTCCCTGGATGCGGCCGGTCAAATCAAGATCAGGAGCGGCGCGATTGGGGTTGTATGTGACCGCGTCCGAAATGTCGTAGTGATTCGCCGTCGCCTCACCCTCGTCGCCCGCATCTATTGCGGGTGAGCCGGAGCCCAAGCGAAAATCGAGATTCACCTCGTCATCGAACTCCGGGTCGTCATCGATGTTGCCGGTGCCGGAGATGTTCGTCAGACCCTCAATGAGGGTGTAACTGACGTCGAGCGTCACCAGATCGGCTTCCGGGTTGATGTAAATCTGCGCGTCCTCGCCGCCTGCCTCATCCGCAATGTTTCCCCAGAAAACTGAGTTGGCGATAGACCATGTGAACCCGGGTGAGTTGAGACCCTCAAGATGCACAGCGCCGCCGCCGACCTGCCCCTCCGCATCGTTTCCGTAGAACGTGCAATTGACTATTCTGCCGTCGCTGTCACGCGATCGGATGGCGCCTCCGGCATGCACGCTCGTCACCTTGTTATCTGCGAAGAGGCAGTTGCTGAACACCGTCTGAGCATCGCCCAAAGCGATGAGGGTGACGCCGGCCCCGTAGGCCGCTTCATTATCGATGAACGTGCAATTGAAAAACTCCGGCGCGCGGTTGACGCCTGTGGGATCGAAGGCACCAGTTGCAAAGACGGCTTGCCCGTCGTTTTCGAAGAAGCGGCAAAGAATGAACACCGGCGCAGCATCCTCGAGGAAGACCGCCCCACTCAAGCCACGCGCGATTGTGAAGCCGTTGACCACCGTTCGATCACCATTGTAATCATCGTCTCCGCCACCGATGTTCGCACCCAGGAGAACCTGATAAGAGTCGTCTCCGGACAGCACGGTTTCGTAGGTGAAGGTGACGCCGTTGCGATCACGATCGGCGAGCGAAGTTTCATTACCTTGGAAGCCGCCGTAAAGCCGAACTCTCTCTTTCAACTCGAATGGTCCGATGTGCGCGCCTGCAGCGACCCAAATTTCATCGCCCTCTTCGGCGACGGCCAGCGCGTTCTG
>CAZFZT010000117.1:0-6086 GCA_964523675.1 uncultured Isosphaeraceae bacterium | reverse complement strand
CCAAATTTCATCTCCAAAGTCGAGAGAGGGGTTTTCAAGGGCATCGTTCAGGTCGTTGAACGCAGTGCTCCATGATTGACCGTTACCTTCCGGCGTCGCGTTATGTTTGACGTACCACCTCGCCGCGAAGGCATCTCGGGCGGCAACCATGCACAGGGTGAGCGCAAGCAGCCGGACCGGTCCCTTACCGAATCTCGTTGAAGCATTGAACTTCATTGCAGGATCTCCTGTCTTGCCCCCATATTGCGCCCCCCTTCGGGGCAGGAGGGAAGACCGGCCGGAACCGAGTGGCCCGGCACTTAGAGCATGAGGCAAGATGTGAACGGTGTCAAATGAAATCGGGTTTTGCCCGGACCAGCTCACATCAATACGCCGATCTTCATATGAACACAGCCCCTTCCAAATTGGAAAGGGCTGCATGAGCGTGTGATAGTGTACGACTTCGCGATCAATCCTCGTTATGGGCACGGCCCCCACAGGGCGAGCAATTGCAGCAGGTCCGGCACGCCGACGGTGTCATCACCGGTGAGGTCTTCATCGCAGTGCATGCACTGACCCCATGAGGCGAGGAGGATGAGCAGGTCGGGCACGCCGATCTGGCCGTCGTTATTGAAGTCGCCGATGCACTTGGGCAGTTCTGCGACGACGATAGCGCTGGTGCCATCGGTGAAGTGGACTCGCATGGCGATGTCGCCGTTGTTGTTGACGCCGGGTCTGCGGCCGGCGTGCATGGCGGTGCTGGTCGAGACGTAGAAGCTCAGGACCTGCCGGGACACGCCGTCTTCGAGGGTGATCCACTGGCCTCTGCGGATGACGAAGTGAACTTCGCCATCTTCATCGACGGCCCAGAAGCCCTCGTTGTTGGTGTCGTTGACGCCGAGGCCGCGGACCCGTGCTTTGAAGTAGGCGCGGTTGGCGTCATCGATGATGGTGGCGATGGGGCTAAACACGCTCAGGTGATCGTCGAACTCGACGCCTGCCCAGTAGCCGTACGGCGCATCGCCTTCGCGGGCCAGCATGCTGGTGGGTTGGCCGGGCGTTCGACGGAAGAAGGCGGAGTTCTCGTCATCGTCGATGCCGGGGCCGACGAATCCTGCGCGGTACGTGGATGTGCCGTCCGCTGAAGTGCAGAGGGATTGGCTGTCGAGCGCGTTGTACACGCCGATGCCCATGATCTGGCCCAGGTAGGCGATGTCGGTGGTCGTTTGGGTCTGGGTGTTGTAATACCACAGGCCGGGAGCGTTCTGGCCGTACGGGTTGACGAACGCGTAGCCGTTGGCAGCATTGGCTCCGCCGGAGAGACTCGGCTGGTAGTTGGTGTAGTAGAGGTTGTCGATGGGCGTTTCGTCGCCGCCTTTGGCGATGAGGGTGAGCGCGCCGGGCCAGCCGGTCCAGTGGCTGGTGACGGACTCGCCGTTGATGTTCAGTTGACTGTTGAAGGCGACTCGGCCGTTGTTGCCGATCTGGACGTAGAAGGTGTTGGTGCCGCCGAAGGTTGCGCCGGGAACGCCGGGGACCGGAAGTCCTTCTCGCTTGAGCAGGTTGAGGCCGCCGAACCAGTGCATGTAGAGGACTTCGTTGTTGCTGTCGTTGACGTTCTGGCCTGCGATGGTCGCCTTGAAGGCCATGAGATTGCCCTCGTTCATGTTGACAAGGTTGCTCAGCGAACCGAACGTGGCCCCGCCGATGCCTGGCGCGGGATCACCGGGCAGCGCAACGGTGCTCAGCGTGCCGTCAATGCGCCGGAAGATGCCGTTGACCTGATCCTGGAAAAGTCCCTTGACGGGAGCGGCAATGCCGACGTTGCCCGCATCGGTGAGGACCGGATGATAGAAGGAGAACTCGAAGTCACCGAAGCGGACCTCAGCCGGCTGGCCGGGCACAGGGTAGTTGGTGCCAACGAGCATGTGAAGCGAGCCGGGCGCGTTGCCGGACTTCATCCACATGCCGCTGTTGCCGAGGACAGCCGAGGTCTTGCCGGTGAAGGCGACCTGGCCGAGTGCGTTGATGCTGGGGGTGCCGAACTCGGTGAAGGTGCCGCCGATGGTGCCGGGCGCGGTGTCGCCGGTCTTGACGACGGTGCGGTAGGTGTACACATCAGCGGAGGCGGGCCAAAGCAAAGCGAGCGATCCGGTCAGAGCGAACAGTTTCGTGAGCATTTTCATAACGATTCTCCTTGGGTTGCATGTCAAGTGCTGTCAACCACACAGGCGGAATCCACGGCCATGAAGGGACATGATCTGCGCAAGAAAAAAGCGGCGCGAGAATTTTCGCGCCGCATTCGAGCTCACGGCTCAAGCGTTGCTTTCGGCTTGGTCTTTACCTGGAGTCGGCCTGGCCGCTTGCAGCACAGCGCTCAGACCATTGTGCATAGTGGTCCGGCGAATCCAGAGCTGCGAGCGTGCTGCAGATGAACTCGATCGCCCGGTGCGTTTGCGGGTGGTCCGGGCCGGCTGCAGCGTGCTGCACTTCGTAGCTCTCAATGAGCAAGGGCATGGCGTCTTCGTGTCGGCCAAGATCAACCAGTGCGAGGCCGTAGTTGCGCAGCAGCGGCGCGAAGCGGATGTGGCCGGGCGGAAATGCCTGGCGGTACTGCTCCAAAAGCAGCGCGAACTGCGTCACAGCATCCTCCGGACGGCCGGTGCGGTGATAGACGGATGCAAGCACCTGCTGCGCGTTGAGCGTGTCGGGGTGATCGAGGCCGAGCACGCGCTGGCGGCCATCAACGGCCTGTTGCAGAAGCGGCACGCTCTCTTCCCACATGCCCTGGCTGATCATCGACATGGCGAGGTTCACCATGGATTGGAATGTGCTTGGATGATCGGGGCCGTCCGTGCGCAGGCGCGCTTCATAGGTCTCGCGAAAGAGCGCTTCGGCCTCTGCGTGCCGCTTGAGTTCGCGCAGCAGACTTGCGTAGTTGTTCTTGAGGATCGTGACGTAGTAGTGGTCTTCTCCGAGCACCTGCGGAGCGAGCGCAAGCAGATCGAGATAATCGCGCTCCGCCTCGTCATACCGGCCGAGATTCTGCCGCACATGAACGAGCGTTGTTCGTGTGCTGATGAGTTCCGGATGGCGCGGCCCGAGCTGCTCGCGCTGCATCTCCAGCAGCGGCTCAAGATGCTCAAGCGCCTCCTGATTGCGGCCGGCCTGCACCTGCGCAAGCGCAAGCTGCTTGATGTTCGCCATCGTCAGCACATGGCGCGGCCCGAGTTCTGCCTCTGCAACTTCCACCGCCTCAGCGAGAAGCGATTCCGTCAGCGGAAGGTCGCCTTCTGCATGGGCGAGGCGGGAAAGCGTCTGCAGCACAAGCGGCAGATGCTTCCTGAGCGCGCCATCGCCCGATTCGCAGACTTCCCGTGCCTCTGCGAGCAGTGGCCGCGCCTCATCGAGCCGGCGCATTTCGACCAGCGCATCGCCGAGCGCGGTTTGAAGTGTCACCCGTTCCAGCTCGTCCGTTTCGTCCGACTGCTCCCAGAGTTCCCATGCCTCTCGAGCGTGATGCAACTGCGCTTCGCGCACGCCCAGTGTCTGATATGCGTTGGCGAACGTGGTATGCAACTGGCGGCGAACTTGCGGGTCCGGAATCTGATCGGCCAGACTCGGCGCAGCCATGTCAAGCGCTTCGCGCACCTGCAGGTCCGGACGCCGCGCTTCCGAAGGACTGCCTCTTCGGATGATGTCCAGCCAGAACTCGTTGATCTCAGTCGCGACCACCGCTTCGTATTCCGCTCGAATGGTCTGCTGCTCAGCAATGATCCGGCTCTCGTTCGCCCGGTTCATCCCATACATCGCAGCGGCCGTCCCGCCGATGAGCGACACCACAGCGAGCAGCGCTGCAGCGCTGATGAACTTGTTTCGTGCGATGAACTTGCGCGTGAGGTACATGACGCTCGGCGGCGTCGCAAGCACTGGCCGGCCGTCGAGATAGCGCTCCAGGTCCTCGGCAAGCGCTGCGGCGGACTCGTAGCGCAGCTCCGGCTCGATGGCGACGGCCTTGAGCACAATTCGATCAAGATCGCCGCGCAGCTCGCTGCTACGGCTGGCGACTGCCCCATCGCCTTTGGCAGCAAGTTCGCTCGGCCGTGTCGCTCTGGTCGTGTTTCGCGATCCGCTGCCGCTGGCAGGGCCGCTTCGATCGCGAGGCACCATGCCGGTCAACACTTCGCAAAGGACCACCCCAAGCGCATAGACATCGGTGCGTACATCGTCGAACGCAGCGCCGTCCGCCTGCTCCGGGCTCATGTACTTCGGCGTGCCCAGCCGCGCACCGGTCATCGTATGCGCTTCGTTGCCCTCCTCTTCGAGGATCTTCGCAATGCCAAAGTCAATGACGCGCGGCCGGGCCTGCCCATCAACTTGTTCAACAAGGATATTGGCCGGCTTGAGATCGCGATGAATCACCATCCGCTGATGCGCATGATGCACGCCGTGGCACACATCAGCCATCAGGCGCACGCGCTGACGCACCGGAAGGTTCGCTCCTTCGCAATACGCAGCGATCGGCCGGCCTTCGATCAGCTCCATGGCGACAAACGGCCGGTGCATCGCATCAACGCCGGCGTCAAGCACCCGCGCGATTCCCGGATGGTTCATTCGCGCCAGCATGCGCGATTCTGCGCGAAATCGAGCCACCGCCTCCTGCGAAGCGAACTCCGTTCGGAGAATCTTGATCGCGACCGGCCGCTCGACGGGGTGCAGTTGCCGCGCGCGATAGACAACGCCAAAGCCGCCGCGGCCGAGTTCTTCGCCGACTTCATAGCCCGTGATCTGTGGTGGCTGCATGAGCGGGCCGTCGATACCACCGCTCTTCGCGCCGTGAGGACGGCCTGCTCCAACCGCCGCTCCACCAAGAGAAGGCCGATCGATCCTGGAATGCGACTCTTCAAGCAGGACGCCACGAGCTCGGCGGTGGGCTTTCATCAGCCGGTCCACAGCGTCGCGCACATGCGGCGGAGCAGCTGCGAGCGCGGCGTTCGCCTCCGCAGGGTTCGCGCTGGGCTCACCCGAGGCCGCCTCCTCTTCAGCATCGAGCACCATGCCGAAGAGTTCTTTGATTCTGGTCTGCTCTTCTGTCATTGAGGGTTACTTCAAGGCAATCACTCCAGCCAGATCGCCGTGTGGCGGGAGCCCGCCGTTGCTCGCACATCGCCCGGCATTCCAATCGCGGCCTTCCGGCACGCGGCTACTGAACTTCTCAGAATCGCTCATCCGCATTCATCCGCGTTCACCTGCGGTTATGTCTCCTCGCCTTCGAGCAATTGCTGCAGCCGCGCCCGGGCAAACTCCCAGTCGCGCTTGATGGTTCTTGACGAAACGCCGTACAACTCCGCAATCTCGTCGATCTGTCTTCCGCCGAAGAATCGAAGCCGGACGACGGCGGCGGCCCGCTCGTCCTCTCCTTCAAGGCGAGAAATTGCTTCATCGAGGGACAAAAGATCTTCTGGATTTGCATTGACCGACGCTTCAAGCAGATCGGCGCTGATGCAACGCTCGGCCCTGCCTTCCGGTCCCGCTCGTTTGAGCGACGCCCTTGCCCGAGCATGGTCGATCAGAATGCGCCGCATCGCGGTGGCCGCCGCTTTGAAAAAAGCATGGCGATGCTCAAAGGGCGAAGCTGATGCCTCACCGGCAATCCGAAACAGGCGCAGATACGACTCGTTGACCAGCCCGGTGGCGTCAAGCGTGTGATCGGCTCGCTCGCCTCGCATATGTGATCGGGCGATGATGCGCAGTTCGTCATAGACGATCTGAAACAGCCGATCGCGATCGGCCGTCGACCCCTCCGCGGCTGAAGCGAGCAGCGCGGTCACATCACCCGGTTCGTGGCCGCCCGTCCGAGCTGAATCATCGCGCGGTGCGTTGTTCATTGCAGAAGCCGCCTTCTGCCAGCCATCATACCGCAGATGTCGCAGCGGCTGGCCCGCAACATGCGACTGAAAGGCCCTGCAGGCACTGCCGATTCGGCGTGGTGGGCCGGTCCACGACAGGGGCAACGCAGCCATCGAAATTGTCGCTCTGCACCGGCAAAAACGCCGATTCTGCTTGAATTCATCCGCACCTCATACCGCCTCTGGAGCAGATTCATT
>CAZFZT010000116.1:0-7219 GCA_964523675.1 uncultured Isosphaeraceae bacterium | reverse complement strand
CAATCGGGTGATCGCTGGCCAGGTCTGAGTACATGCGCTTGTCGAGTTTGCCGTAGGACGATGAACCGGAGTTGAGCGCTTCGTAGCCGCGATTGGTTTCGGGCAGTTTCTGCTTGATGATGTCGGCTTGGATCGTCACGCCGAGGTGGTTCGCCTGGCCGGTGAGGTCCGCAGCGGTGTGATAGTCCTTGCCATCGACTTTGAATTTGTTATTGCGCAGGTAGCACCACAGGATCGTCGCCATGCCCAGTTCATGCGCGAGCGCGAAGGCGTCGGCGACTTCCTGAATCTGCCTGCCGGATTCCTCTGAGCCGAAGTAAATCGTCGCGCCGATCGCCGCTGCGCCGAGGTTCCACGCCTCCTGCACGTTGCCGAAGAGAATCTGGTCGTACTGATTCGGATACGTGAGCAGCTCGTTGTGGTTGATCTTGCAGATGAAGGGGATCTTGTGGGCGTACTTGCGGCTGACGGAGCCGAGCACGCCGAACGTCGTCGCTACGGCATTGCAGCCGCCTTCGATGGCGAGTTTGACGATGTTCTCACCGTCGAAGTAGATCGGGTTCTTGGCGAAGGATGCCCCGGCCGAGTGCTCGATGCCCTGATCGACGGGCAAAATGGAGACGTACCCTGTGCCGCCAAGCCGGCCGTGATTGAAGATGGTCTGCATGTTGCGCAGTACCTGCGGGTTGCGGTCGGAGCCGGCCCAGACGCGGTCCACAAAGTCCGGCCCGGGCAGGTTCAGGACCAGACGATCGACCTTGGCGCGGTACGTGAGCAGGTCCTCGGCCTCGTCGCCGAGCAGGGAAGCGATCTTCGAATCGGCGTTGATCTTCGGTGCGGAAATCGTCGTCATGGCTTTCTCCAGAGCAAATGCAGCATCGCGCTGATTCTAGCGTGGTCGCTGCGGCTGTCGTGTTTGATGGCGGACACGTCCGCTCCCGCCCCCCGGAACTCCGAACGCCGAACCCCCGGAACCCCGGAACTCGAACCCCCGGAACCCGGAATCCGGCGGCTCGCTGAGGCCGGCCTGTTCGAATCCTGCCGTCGCCTGCTGCGGAGCCCCCTCCTCACAACAGTCAGTGGAGCGCACCGGACTCGAACCGGTAACCCCTGCCTTGCAAAGGCAGTGCTCTCCCAATTGAGCTAGCGCCCCGAAGTGAGCGGGAAGTATAGCAGCGAAGTGAAGGGGCGAAGGGGCAGAGGCACGAAGGGGTGAAGGGTTTCCTCCTGTGATCTGCTGTTACCTCTTGGCATGTAGGAATCTCGACCGACATTGCTGTATTGGATCGCGCTTCGCATCTGCCTGTTGATTCTCGACTCATAGCATCAATGGACGCAATGCGATCTGCTGCCAACATCAAAGGCCACCCGATCCACCCGATGCTGATCGCGTTTCCGATCGCGTTTCTGGTGGGCGCGTTTGTCTGCGATGTCGTCGGCGTGATCTTTGACTCCTCCGGCTGGTGGACGTTTGGAGCATGGCTTGCGGCATCCGGCATCGTTACCGGCCTCGTCGCCGCAATTCCCGGCGTCATCGACTACATCTACACCATCCCGCCGGGCAGTTCCGCCAAGAAGCGGGCGACGATGCACATGATCGTCAATGTCGCTGCCATTACGCTCTTTGCGATTGCGTGGATCATGCGCGGCGGCGCAGCGACAGCGTCCGAGCCGGCCTGGCTGATCGTCGGTATCGAACTCATCGCACTTGGCCTGCTCACCTCAGGCGGCTGGATGGGCGGCACGCTGGTGTATCGCAATTTGATCGCAGTCGATCATCGATACGCTGAGTCAGGCAAGTGGAACGAAGCGGCCTTCGAACGCACCGGCGGGCCGATCGAAGTCGCCAAGGCCGATGAACTCGAAGTGAATCAAATGAAACTACTGCGCATCGGCGATGAACGCATCGTGCTCGGCCGAACTGACGACGGTTATGTGGCGTTTCAAGATGGATGCTCGCATCGTGGTGGATCACTTGCCGGCGGTGTTATGATATGTGGGCAGGTGCAATGCCTCTGGCACGGCTCGCAGTTCGACACGCGCACCGGAGCAGTGAGGTGTGGCCCTGCTCACAAGCCGATCTCGACCTACCGCATTGAGGAGCGTGATGGCGCAGTCCACCTTATCCTCTGAATCAGCCGCAACCGTGGCTGATGTCGCGCCGCAACGCAGTCGCCATGATCGTCAGCCGCGGCCGCATACCAGGCGAAGCGAACAGTCACGCACTGGCGGCCTGATGATCGTCGCCAATCGACTGCCGGTGCGCCAGGTGAAATCGAACGGCAAGAGCGAGTGGGAAACCAGTCCCGGCGGACTCGTCTCCGCGCTCGGCCCTTTGGTGCAGAAGGCGCGCGGATCATGGGTAGGCTGGACCGGCTCGACGACCAACTCGAACATCGAACCGCCCAAACCGTTCACACACGACGGCGTGCGCAACCAACCGGTGCCGCTTTCGGAGCGCGATCTTGACGGTTACTACTACGGCTTCTCCAACGCCACGCTCTGGCCACTGTATCACGACGCGATTCGTACACCGGTCTTCCGCCGCAAGTGGTGGCGACGCTATGTGGAGGTCAACGAACGCTTCGCCGACGCTGCCGCAAAGACGCTCGGCGGCAACGATGCGGTGTGGATTCACGATTACCACCTGCAACTGGTCCCCTCGCTGCTGCGCGAATCATCGCCTCATGCGCAGATCGGCTTCTTCCTGCACATCCCGTTTCCGCCCGAGGAAGTCTTCGCTCGGCTCCCATGGCGCAAGCAGATTATCGAGGGCCTGCTCGGCGCGGACCTGCTCGGCTTCCAGACCCGGCTCGGCGCTCGCAACTTCAGCCGCTGCGCCCGGCGGTTCACCTCCGCCCGGGGCAACAGCGACGAGCTGCGCTTCCATGGCAGGACCATTCACATCGGGGCGTATCCCATCTCAATTGACGTCGAGCGCTATGAGAAGGTCGCGCAATTGCCGGAGGTCATCGAGCGCGCCAAGCGGCTGCGGCAGAAACTCGGCCCGGACCGCACCTTCGTGCTCGGCGTTGATCGCGCGGATTATTCAAAGGGCATCGATGTGCGGCTGCGCGCTTTTCGTGAAGTGCTTCAGCGCGGCAAGGTCAATGTGCGCAATTGCGTCTTCACCCAGATCGCTGTCCCCACCCGATCGCGCGTCGAGGAATATGAAACGCTACGCCGAACCGTTGAAGAACTCGTCGGCCGCATCAATGGCGAGTTCGGCGAGCCGGCCCTGCCTGCCGTCCACTACCTGCGGCGAAACCTGCCGATGGAGGAACTCGTCGCCATGTATCTCGCAGCAGATGTGATGGCTGTGACGCCGCTGCGCGACGGCATGAACCTCGTCGCCAAGGAATACGTCGCCTGCCGCCGAGACAACACCGGCTCGCTGGTGCTCAGCGAGTTTGCCGGCGCAGCGCATGAACTGCGAACTGCAATTCAGGTGAATCCTTACGACGTGGACGGCGTGGCAAGCGCCTTGGAGCAAGCGATTACGCTCGATCGCAAAGAGGCACGCCGCCGCATGAGCGCGCTGCGCCGAGCGCTCAAACGCAACACCGTCTTCAACTGGGCCGACCGCTTCCTCCGCCATCTTCGAACAAGCCCCAACGGCCGCGCGCGGTGAGGCGGGCCGTCGCAGCTGCATTCTCGCTGCTGAGGTAGTACCTATTCGAGTGCGTCATCGTCGATCTTCTGCGCGTGGTATCATCCTCTCGGCGTGGGAGTTGGGGTCAGCGGCCAACGATCGAGCGTCGATCGACTGCCCCACGACGTTCCTGGATCGACTGAGCAAGTAAGGAGAAAGACATGACCATGCAGCGTTTGCGACCGGCGGTGATCGGCGGCATCGTCGCGCTCACTGGATTCACCGCTGGCACCGCCCTCGGCGATGTCATCACTGCGGACTGGAACCACAACACCAGCTTCAGTTACGAAATCATTCACATGCCCGATCTCGACCAGCGCCGTCAGGCCATGGGCGATGTGTTCGGTCTGCCGGGCAACGGCTCCATGTACTGCGTGCCTACCAGCACCATGAACATGTTCATGTACGCTGCCAACCACGGCTTCCCCAACGTCCTGCCCGGCCCCGGCAAATGGCAGAGCAACACGCTTTACAACGAAGCCACCATCAACATTCTGCTGCTCGGCCTCGAAATGGGCACACACGCGCAGAACGGCACCGGCGGCAATGGCTGGCACGACGGCGCGGTGCAATGGCTTGCCGACAGCGGCGAGCTCAACAAGTTCACCGTCAAGCTCAAGTACTTCACCGGCGCGCTCGGGCCGAACCTCAATTCACTCGCCAAGAGCGCGATCAACGGCCACCTCGTCTCGCTCGGCTACGGCCGGTACACCTACCTCTCCATGTACGAGGGGCTCCCGATGTACAAGCGCACCGGCGGGCACATCGTCACCATGTCAAGAGCATTCCGCAACGGCAGCGAACAAAAGCTCTGGGTGCGCGATCCCGCCGACGACTTCAACCTCACTTCGCAGTCAACCTTCATGAACCTCATGTGGGAGATCGAAAACGAAGCGGTGTACGCGCGCATCGAAGGCGTGCCGCAACTGCGCCTGTTCAGCGCGATGGGGTACGAACCGCCGCCCGCCAAGGCGAACTTCATCGACGGCGCGCTGCTCATTCGACCCAAGGCCGGCTACTCCTTCACCGACACCGGCGGCATCCTCACCATCACGCAGTTCATCCCCTGGCCTCTCATCGGCTCACCCACGCCGCAAAGCGAGTTCACCGTCAACGTTCCCGGCACGTTTCTTCATGGAGTGATGGCGGACACCGGCGCGGATGTGTACACCATCAACGAACTGGCCGGCGTGCCCAACCGCATCACCTGCACCGATCTGCTCACTGATGAATCCATCGGTCTCGGCGAGTTCCCCGGCGCCTTCCAACTCGCCCTCTCGCCCACCGGCCTGCTGTACATCCTCACGCCCAACGTGCTCCACTGCATGAACCTGATGGAAGAGGAACGCCCGTTGCAGAGCGTCGAACTGCCAGGCGATGGCTCCGCCATGGCGTTCGACCTCAAGAACAACAAGCTCGTGGTGCTGACGAAGGAGCACGTGCTGCTCGCGTTTGAGGATCTATCAATGCCGCCGAGTGTCATGCCGATTCCAAACGACATTCCGATGAAGGGCAAGGCGGTGATGGCCGTCGATCCTTCCACCGGCATGCCCTGGTTCGCCACCGAAGCAAGCGACATGCTCTTTGGCGTGATGGCCGGTGATATCGGGCTGATCGTCGATCAGATCAACCCGCCCGGCCTTGGCATGCCAAAGTCATTCGACTTCGACGACGCCGGCCACGTGTACATCACGGACGGCACATCACTCGTCGAGATGATGAAGACCGCAGCCGCCGGCTGGCAGCCGGTGGCTGACTCCGCCTTCGCCGGCCCCGGCGGGCAGCAGTTCTCCATGACCAAGAGCGAACTGACTCTCCCGCCGCTGAGCGAAGGTGTTAGTTACTACAACATTGATCCCGATGAGCTCGAATTCGGCGAGCCGATCATCGACTGCTACCAAGACCTCGATGGCAATCGCATCGTCGGCGTTGCTGACCTGCTCCTGCTGCTTGCATCATGGGGCGAATGCGGCAACGGCCCCTGCGCCGCCGACCTCACCGAGGACCGAACCGTCGGCGTCGCCGACCTGCTGCAACAACTCGCCGCATGGGGTGATTGTCCGTGAGTGATTGAAATGTCAAGGTAGACGCACTGAGGCAAGCCGCGCCAACAAGAAAGCGCCCGGCCGGAGCGGTGCTCACGGCCGGGCGCGTCCGGGGGGCTGGTCCAGTTGGACCATGCTGCGGGGCTTGCCAAGCCGTCTTCGTGGCTCTGGAATGGCCCCTGCGCGGCTGAAAAGTGCGTCTGGGCGCGCTGTGCGCGCGGCGGCGATCTGCGCTTGATCCGACAGTGTGGAACTAGCCGGAGTCATTGCCGCGCATTTTCTGCTCAGAACCACTTATCCCCAGTGTGCCAGAAGCAGCAAGAGGTCAGGCACGCCGATCGCACCATCGTTGTCAAGGTCGCAACGTGCGGCGGGAAGACTCTCTGAACTCGGTTGGCCCCAATGCTGGAGGAGGATGAGCAGGTCGGCGGCGTTGACGACGTCATCACAGTTTACGTCGCCGAGCGGCCCGTACACCGGAATGAGTTTTGCTGTGCCTGCGGTAAGACTCACGAGGATGACGCCATTATTTGTGATCGCTCTGGCGGCAACCAACGCCAGTGTTTGCGAAGGCAGGACGTTGAAGTCGTTGAGATCGACGAGCACACCCTTTCGCCAGATGAATGCGCGGCCGCCCTGAGTTTCAGGCGGTATCGGGATCAACCCATATCCGACGACTTCGTCAAAGTCATTCACATCCGACACGCGCGTGTTCTTGTATCCCGGCATCGCCGGTAGAACGATCATCTCCCCGGCTTGCCAGAGAAACGATCGTAAGACGGGTGTTGACTGGCCCTGCGGAATGATCTGTCCGACCCCAGCAACATGGCCGCTGTTGTTTATCGCGATTCCCTGACTCGTCGTGCCGCCAGTGATTGGAGGAAGGGTTTCTACTCTGCCTCCGTTCCAGATGAACCCAACGCCGGTATTCAAGGCGCCACTGACACCGGTAACTTGACCGCGCGCATTAATTCCAAACGCTCGACCCTCAACAATGGGCTCAATGCCTGCGTCCTGCCAAATCAAGGCGGTATCCGGCGGGTTCCATGTGACGTAGTTCGCGCTATACCCCGCTAGGATGGGGGCGTCGTTGATCCCCTCGATGAAACTCGCTGTTCCGCCTTCAATCAAGGGCAGGATGGAGTACGAATTGCCGCTGTAGAAGAAGGTGCGGTCATTGGGCATGTTTGCAATGCCAGCGATTTCTCCAAAACCTGCGCCATCACCTCCCGTGTTTGTCATGACATCGTTGATGACGCGCGCTCCCGCAGCAATTGAACCTGGCGGCAGGGGCAGAATCGTACCGCCCAGTCCGCCGATGCCGATCCATGGGAAGCTGCTGTCAAAGCCGCAGCCCCAAGAACCTACCGGCTGGCCTGACTCGTTCATCCCTCGCCCAGATACGTCGTTGCTTCCGTTCGGACACATCGGACCATGAACATTAATCGCGTCATACCGGCACGGCCACCGATCCTGCCAGCCGCCAGCCAGCGACGGAGCGCTCATACAGTGAATGACGAGT
>CAZFZT010000115.1:0-7436 GCA_964523675.1 uncultured Isosphaeraceae bacterium | reverse complement strand
CGCGCGCTGCGCATTCGCCTTGATCGCAATCCTGAAGACGCCACGGTGCGCAATGAACTGCTCAAGATCACGCCGGCCCAGTCATTGCCGAAAGAATCGGAGGCCTATACAGCTGCTCGACAGATACTGCCGCCGCGCTTCGTCGAGCATCAGACGCGCCGCTTCATCGTTCTCTCGGATGCAAGCCCTGAGTGGACGCGAGCGCAGGCGGAACGTCTTGAACGAGCGCATCATCAGTTCGTTCGCTATTGTGCGCGGCTTGGTCTTGAGCCGTTGCCGCTGGAGCACAAGCTCGTTTGCGTGCTCTTCGAGAGACGTGAAGATTACCGCACGTTTGCGGCCGAACATGATGATGTGCGCGACGCGTGGGTCGCGGGTTACTACTCGCCACGACACGATCGAATCGTCTTCTACAACATCGAAAACGATCCGCAAGTGCGAGATGCCCGCAGCAAGCTTGAGACCATGGAGCGCGAAATGGACGCGCTCAATCATCGTGCTCGCCGTCTCGCAGGCACAGGTCTGCAGCGTGAAGCGGTGCGTCTGCGCCAGACACTTGCGCGGTATGAGGACCATGTCAACCGGGAACGGGGCCGCGTCGATGCGTTTACGCAACAGGTGAGCATTGCCACCACGATCCATGAGGCGGTGCATCAGCTCGCGTTTCATACGCGGATTCAATCACCTTATGTGCAGAACCCGCTTTGGCTCTCCGAAGGTCTGGCGACCGCCTTTGAAACTGAAACGCCAAACGCTGCTTTCGGCCCGGAGCATGAATACATGCCCCGCCGCAGAGCGTTCAGCGAATTGCTCGAACAGGGCGACCTGCTCCCGCTCAAGAACCTGGTCGGCCTGACAACCCTCTCGGGCGCGGACAACAAAACGGTGCGGACGTTCTATCATCAAAGCTACGCGCTCATGACATGGCTCGGCCGCTTTCGACGAGATGAACTCCGGATCTTCTTTCAACGACTTCGAAAGGAGCAACCGTCAGATCACGACGAGCAGGTTGCGCTCTTCGAAGAGATCTTCGGCGACGTTGCTTCCCTTGAGCGGGCGTGGCTGCGCTATGAGCAAGGAAGATGAGCGCAGCGCGAAACGTCAGCGGCGGCTGTTCAGTCAGCGCCGGCAGCGAACTTTGCTGAGGGCTGGGCCCTGAGGTGGTCGCGCCGATCCTGCTCAACAAGTGATTCTTCAATCCGCACAATCTGCGATTGGAACGCGCTGAGCATGCGAGCGCCAAGCCGGAGACGCTCGTGCAGATCTTGTGCGGTTTTCCGAGTGCTCACCTGCGCTTCTTCCGCACGCGCAATCTGCGCCGCAAGCGACCTTGCCGCGTCGAGTGAGTCATTGACCAGAGCTCGCAGCGTCTGCATCAGGTCTTCGATCGCAGCTTCATCCAGCCCGTCGCGCGGCGTCATAAAGGTTGATTGCAGGGGCCTGTTCAGCAACGAAGAATGCGATGCGACGTCAGCGTCTCGGGGTGAAACGCTGACCACACGATGGGCCGGAAAGGGCGGCACAAACGCTGGGGAACTGTTTCCTGAAGAAGTCGGACGACTGACGGAGAGCGGTGCGGTCATGGCGTGGCTCCAGAGGTCAGGTGAGGCCGGCGCAGTGTCGCGCCAAGAGCGCAGGCATCAATGGACGCAGAGACGAATCAAGTCCTGTCTGCTCTTATCGGTCATTTGGCTTCCGCAGCTTGATCTGTGGCCCTTTCCACCGTTCGAGCGGCATCATGCGCCTGGAGGAGCGATGCGAGCGTGGCGTTCGAGGCGAGGGTGCGTTCTGCTTCACGCAGGCGGCGGATCAGATCGGTGCGGCGTGATGGCGTCAGCTCATCCACCATGCCGTAGCCGACTTCGATCAGATGCTCCGCCGAGATTTGATCAGGTGGTTTGGCGAGCGTGGCGCACGTCTCATCATGGTCAACGCGGTGAACCAGACCGGCTGCGGTCAACCGCTCAATCATTTCCGAGACAATGCTGCTCGGGATCGCCGTCTGCTCACTAATCTGCCTGGCGGAAGCGGGTTTGCCCTCACGGAATCGTTCAGCGATGACCTCCATCACGAGCAGAACGGATGCAGGATCGATCATCCCATAGCGCGGCCGCTTCTGTTCCATCTCTTCCATGTTCCGTCGCCCGCCCAGATTCTGGAGCGTGGCCGAAATTTCCAGACCGAAGAGGATGATCAACCACATGACATAGACCCAGAACATCAGCAGCGGAACGAAGCCGATGGCGCCGGCCAGTTGTCGCACTGTCACAAATGTCGAAACATATCCAGCCAGCAACTCCTTTCCGACGAAGACGCCAAGCCCCGCGAAGAACGAGCCGGCGAGCGCTGTCCGCCAGGCGACGATGGTGTTGGGTACAAGCGTGTAGATCCCGAAGAGCGCGAGCCAGATGATGGTAAACGTCCAGATCGTGCGTGCGGCGATGCCGATCGCGGCCCAGCGGCCGACCCACTCACCGACGCGGTCGTCGATCTGGAAGAGCATCCAGATCACGATGCCACCCATCGTGAGCACAGTCCAATAGATCGGAATCCGGCGCGTCCATGCTCGTCCCTGCGCGGTTCGATACACCGTATTGAACGACTCTTCGATGGTGACCATCATCGTGATCGAGGCGTACACCACGACGACGAATCCGATCCAACCCAGCGTGTTCAGATCGATGTCGGTGATACGAAAAATGAAATCTTCAAGCCAGCTTCCAAGCTCCGCTGGCGGCTCAGCCATGTCGCCCGTCGAACCGCCTTTTGTGCCGGCTGTCTCTCCGATTGGATCACCTCCGGCGATGACCTCAGGACCATCTACGCCACCATTTGCCACTACAGCAGCATCATCCGCGGTCTCCACCGGATCATCGAGCGTCAGGATCGGCACGTCCGAGAGGCCCAGGCCCTCAATCATGTTGCGGATAAATTCGCGAAATGGCTCCCGTCCATAAAGCCCTTGAAAGAAGGCCCCGGCGACGACCATGATGGGAAAAATCGCAAAGAGTGTTCGAAACGCAAGTGCGGCCGCCATCTCAAACGCCCGGTCTTCATAGAGCTGACGAGCGCCGTACCGGCTTAGGTCATAAGCGAAACGAACCGCCGCCTGCCAGCGCGTCAATTCACTGCGCGGCTGCGTCACGACGCGCTTGAGCCAGTCACTGGCGGCCTGGATGTGCTTGCGAAATCCCATACGGCGTCTTATGTCGGCATCAACACCCGAAATGTATCACTGAAGTGCAGATCATAGATGCCGCAATCCCATGCATAGGGAGTTCCGCAGATCTCATTGTTGGCCCTCAACGAGAAGTGAACCTGCCTGCTTCAGGCGGTAGTGACCGGCTGCGACGCTTTGGAAAGTCTGCGCGGTTCCATTCGCATCCGGCCAGATGACAACGAGTTCATCGACGACACTCGCCCCTCCCAGGCCGAAGTGCACCTGAAAATCATGTTGCTTTCCCGCGTGACCGCCGATGCCAATGAGCTGCCGTTGCATCGTCCGCTTGCCGATCCGAATCTTGACCAATGCTCCCAGCGCATCGCGATTGGTGGTCGTGCCGTTGCCTTCCAAACGCAGCGTCAATGACGGCTGAAGGGTAGCGACGTGATTGCGAAAGAGCCGCAGTTGCGGCGTTCGACCCTCGCGCTGCTCGGGCGTGAAGCGATTGAAGGTCTGTCCCGCCAAGATGTCGATGGCGCCGTCTCCATCAAAGTCAGCTAGCGATATCTGCTGCGAACCATCATGGTCGAGGCCAAGCTCGCTTGTGGCATCGCGCACCCCGACTTGCTCGTGGTGTATGTAGAGGCGAAGCCGCTGATCGTCGGGGTAATCGCCGGAGGAGAGAATCAAATCCAACCGGCCGTCGTGGTCAAGGTCTGCCAGTTCACAGAAGAGGTCACCCTGATTCCAGTGATGTGGCTCATTGTCATCGTCCGGCGTGGGAGGTATGCGATCGACGTTGTAGCGGCGTTCTTCGGCGAAGCGATGTTGACCATTTCCCAGGTAATGGTTGAAGAGCAGCCGGGTTCTGTCTGAGGAATCGCCTGCCCAGCCATGTGTGATTTCGCTTATGAAGATGTCGAACCAGCCGTCATTATCGACATCGCCGATTGCGCAGTCGAATGTGTTGCCGTTCGATCGAAACGGCTTTTCATCGGGCCGTTCAAAGCGAGGATCCCGTTTGGCCACTTCTTTGAGCCACTTCGGATACTGCCCGTGGCGCAATCCGTCGCCGTCCAGAGACACGTCCGGCGCGATGTCTCGCCACAACGAGTGGCGCAAGCCCGGCTTCAGATCGGGCGGCTGGACGGACAAAATCATTGGATCCCACATGTACACGCGGTTCCATCGACGACCATAGTTCAGCTCAATGATCTCCGGCAGCGGCGCATCCCACATCGGATTCTCGGTAATGTCCGCGATCATCGCGCCGTACGTGGGCCTGCCGCCGCGATCCTGTTCATCATCATCATGAAAGAGGTGCCCAGTCGTACCTTGCCGGGCAAGCGCAAATTCTCCGGCCAATGGTTGCAGCAGCAGATCATTGTGATGCCCGTCAAGTGACTCGCCATAGTGGCGGTACCAGTTTCCGAGATAGACATCAAGGCGGCCATCGCGATCGACATCCCCGATCGCCATTGCAGCAGTTGTCTTTGGTTCCACTGGGAACAGCCGTCGCTGTGGCTCGAACGTTCCGTTGCCTGTACCGCGGTGCCAACCGGTGCGCCGACCATGATCGTTCCAGTCGGGGTTAAGTGCGTCGACATATTCACCAACGACAGCGTCAAGATGGCCGTCGTTATCAAGATCGGCGAAGACGACAACACTCGGGCCGGTTGGCTCGGGCAGCCCGACCTGTTCGCGCAGCACTTCCTCGAACGTCACGCCGATCACCGAATCATCGGTCCTTCGATTGAGAAAGATTCGATGTCGGTCAACGACGATATCAGGGCGCCCGTCGCTTGTGAGATCGGCGAAACATGCGCGGGCCACGGCAGGGCCCAGCACTTCGACGCCGAGGCCGACATCTTGGGTAACATCCTGGAAGCGTAGGTTCGGGCGCATTGCCGCCGCACCAACCGCCGGATCGTCAGCCCCGACCATCAACATGAGGGCGAACAACGCGGCAGTTGTGGCGGCTCCCATGGTGGTAGGGTACCGGAGAGAGGTTGGAGCGTGGAGGCCGGTTCGGCCGATAACGTCCTGCCGGTGCCGCTTGACGGTTCCGGCCGCTACAATAGAGGCCGGTCGCAGCGGTGACTTTCGTGGCCAGCGTCCGGCGCCACTCATCGGATGAAGAGGATCGTTGCATGATCATTGATCTCAATACCCAGATCTGGTCGAGCCATGAACAGCTCGGCTCCGAGCTGGCAGAGCGGCTGCGCATGAAGCGGCTCGGCGAAGCACCATGGCGGGGCACTGTCGCAGCCAACGGCTCGGCTGGCATTCGAAGCGCCGCAGCACTGCACGGCGACGCAAGCGGCGCGTCGCACGAGCAAGCCATGTCGTGTGTTGATATGGCGTTTGTCTTCGGGTTTCGCTCGGAGCGACTGGGTGCTCATGTGCCCAATGAGTTCATTGCCGACTTTGTTCATCGTGATCCCCAGCGGCGCGCGGGCGTCGCAGCCATTGATCCAATGGCGCCGAGTGCTGCTGACGATCTTGAAGCGGCTATCGGCATGGGGTTTGTCGGCATTACCTGCTCGCCGGCCAGCCAGGGGTTTCATCCGATGCACTCCGAGGCAGCCGCGCTGTACGAGCGATGCGAAAGTGCGGGACTTCCGATCTTCTTCACTGCGGGCGAACCGCTCGCCTCCAGTGCGATGCTTGAGTTTGCGCGGCCGGCGCTGCTCGATGAGGTTGCGCGATCTTTCCCGCAGCTTCACATTGTCATCAACCAGTGCGGCAGCCCCTGGGTTGACGAATCGCTGACATTGCTTGCCAAGCATCGAAATGTCTTCGCCGATATTGCCGGCATCGCATCACGGCAGTGGCAACTCTATAACACGCTTCTTGCAGCACTGGGTTTCGGTGTGATGGAGAAGCTTCTGTTCGCCTCCGGTTTCCCGCATCAAACACCGGCACAAACGATTGAGTCGCTGTATTCGATCAACAGCATTGCGGGAGGAACCCACCTTCCGACGGTGCCGCGGTCGCAGATCAAAGCCATTATCGAGCGTGATGCGTTGGCCTGTCTGGGACTCGACCTTGAGCCGTTGGTTGACCGGGAGCCCACGCATGGAGCCGAGGCGCCGGCGCCGCAGAGCCGCCATGAGGCAGAAGAAGCGGTTCGGTGATATGGTGGGCGGATGGCGTTGAGGCACTGGACATCTGGCAGTAGGATGAGGTTGAGCGCCGCACGACCGTTGCACCAAATGATCAGCCACCGCCTCATGCTTTATCGCCAATTGCAACGGATCGTCTGCGCACTCGCTCCGGGGCTGGCCATGGCGGTCATCCTCGCTCTTGCCGGCTGCGGCGCGGGCACCCGATTGATGCCCTGGTCGGGGGCAACCGGCGGATCATTGCGGGTCGAATCGTTAGGTGATGAGCGCGTCGTGCTGCCGGGGAGGTTCGAGAGCGCTGTTTATGCAGATCGTGGAATTGAAACTTCCTTCTTGATTTGTGATCGCCCGATCAGCGAGTTCCTCCAGGGCGGCGTGGAGAGCGGCAGAGTAATTCACGTCGAATTGCTCTGGTCGCCCAAAGCGGGCGCAACGCCGATCGAGGACAGTGCGACCAACGCGAGCATTCGTTACATCATTTTCAGCGCGGGTGAAGTCGGCATCTATGCGGGGGCAGGATTCGCTCGGTTGAAAGGCACGCCCGGCGACGAAGTCTTCGGCCTCGCTATTCAGGATGCGTCGCTGAAGCTGATTGATAGCACGCCCGGCTTCAACGACTTGCTCACTCCCGCGCGGCTCACTGGGTCGTTTGGGGCGCGGCTTGACAATCATCAAACTACACAATTGCATCGAGCGGTCAGTCAACGCGTGACGAATCAACTCGGCCGCAGCCGGATCGTACTCAACACGTGGAATCGTGCGACCGCGAGTGGGGGATAAGTTTATCTGCCGGGCGTTTCATCGTGTCACTTCACCGCCTCTTTCGCACGCCTGCCGCTCTGCGCTCGGTTTGCTCTTCTGCAGTGCTGATTGCCGCTGCGGTTGTTTTTTTGGCGTGGGCGGCCGGGCTTGTGCTCAATGATCGATGGTATTGGAGCCAGTGGCTGTGGTGGATTCCATCCATTGTGCCGCTCATGGCAGGAATGGTGGGGCTGCTCGCTGCGATCATCGGCTCGGCCGGCGGGCGCACTGTGAGGCGAGCAGCGGTGTGGACCGCGGCGGTTCTGCTCATCGCGTTCTTGCTCGTCTTTATAGAGAACCGTCTTCACCGCCGATCCCCTGCCGCGAATGAGCAGGCGGTTCAAATC
>CAZFZT010000114.1:0-7459 GCA_964523675.1 uncultured Isosphaeraceae bacterium | reverse complement strand
GTTCGCTGAAATGTAGCCTTAGCCATGTTGAGGATTCTCCAACGACTCTGCTCGCCGGGTGTGTCGCCGGCAACTTGTTCTCTTGCAGACCAAAATGCCGACCGTGGACCTTCCACGCCGACGATACTGAAAGCCACCAACGGGACTTGAACCCGTGACCTCACCCTTACCAAGGGTGTGCTCTACCACTGAGCTACGGTGGCGTAGAACGATCCCGAGAACTCAAGCATAGGCCCGCCGCCATCCTGGCCGGCAATCCGGGCTCTACCGGGGCGAAGAAAAACCGTCCCAGACAAGGGACGGGACGCCAAGTGTAGCCACTTTTGGCTCCATGGCAACCCCCTCCCCGCGCACTTTGGCATCGAAGTGCGTCGCACAATGAAAGCCGCTCATCACATGCTGTCCCTCCTCACCTCGAGGCGCCGCCTCGGCCGCCGCCCGCTTCGCCCCTTTGTGGTCATTCCCGCTCTCGCGTACCATCCTCAGCATGTCCCTCCCCCGACTTCACGCGCTCAGTGCCCTCATCATGTTGCTCCTGGGGATGCTCTGCCCGGCCGCCCCAGCCCAGCAGCAGTATCGGCTTGATGAGGCGGACAGCTGGACCTCTGTTGACGACGCCGCCGAGCCCGGCACTCCGGCAGCACAGGTGGCCCAAGCCCGCCGCGCCTTGGCAGAAGGCGAGTTTGCCAAGGCCATCTCGCTCTCGACGTCCTTCATAGAAGCGCATCGCCGGCATGACCTGCTTCCGCAAGCGTACCTCGTGCGAGCAGACGCGAAGCTCGCACGAGGAGACGACTATAAGGCCCTCTTTGATTATGAATACATCGCCAGAACCGCACATGGCAGCGATGTGTGGGTTACGGCCCTGGAGCGCGAACTGGAGATTGCCAAGGAGTACGCCCGAGGAAAGAAGCGACGGCTTTGGGGGCTGCGTGTCATCAACGCGTCGGGAGAAGCCGAGGAACTCTTCATTCGGGTTCAGGAACGCATGCCCGGTAGCCGTCTCGGTGAGGAAGCGAGCATGGAACTGGCTGACTTCTATTTTCGTCGCCGCGACATGACGCTTGCGGCCGAGTCCTATGACCTCTTCATCGAGAACTACCCGCGATCCCCGCTCATCACCAAGGCGCGCCGGCGGCTGATTTACGCGCACCTGGCGTCTTTCAAAGGCCCCGCCTTCGATGCATCCGGCTTGATCGAGGCCGCGCACCGACTGCGCGAGCTGCAAGTGCTTGAACCCGCAACGGCGCAGGAAGTCGGCGCAGAAGCGTTGCTGGTTCGAATTGACGAATCGGTCGCTGCGAAACTTCTTGAGAATGCGCGCTGGTATGTTCAGACGGGCGACCATATCAGCGCGGAACTTACAATCCGCAGACTGGTGTACCGTTACCCCGATTCCATTGCGACACGTGAGGCGCTCGACCTTGTTGTGTTGATCCTGCCGCTGCTCCCGGATCGTTTGCGCGAGCAGGCCCCGGATTATGAGGCCATCCGACGAGGCGCCGAGGACTCGACATCATGAACGCTCTGCAACACAACTCGCAGGCCGGGAAAGAGCGCAGCCGCCGCAGGTCAACCTTCATTCGGAACATGAAGTCCGCTTTCATTCTGCTTGTCGTCTCTTTGATTTGCGCCGGCGCTCTTGCTGCATGCGCAGCAGACCCCACCAAAGGTTACGCGGCGCTCTCCACCTACGCTCCGGAGCACACCACGGTCGCGGTGCCCATCATCGAGAATGACACCTTCCAACGTGGCATTGAGTTCGACTTGACCGACGCGCTCATCAAGGAGATACAACGTAACACGCCGTACCGGATCGAGGATCAAGCTCGTGCAGATACCGTTCTGACCGCTCGAATCATCCATGCCGAGCTCGATCAACTTTCCCGATCGCGCGTCACTCATCTAGGCGAAGAGATGGTGCTCACGATCACACTTGACTTCACCTGGCGCGACCGCAGAACAAACCGAACGCTGCTGGAGCGCCGGTCGTTCACCGGGCACGGCTTGTTTCTTCCATCGCATCCTTCACATGAACCGCTTGAGATCGGCCGCTTCACAGCCGCCCAGAATCTTGCGCGCGACATCGTCAACGAAATGCGAAGCGATTGGTAGACGCGCCTAACATTGCTTGTACCAATCCCGCAAGCGGGGGGCTTGGCGCAGCACCTGCGCCAGCAGGCCCAGGCGATGCGCCAACTGAGATGATCTGTCCTCTGTAGGACCACGGCACCGAACCAACGCATGTCACAAGACCACAAGAATCCAAAGCGAAGGCCCGACAACGCTGAACGCGACGACAAGCCGCGCCAGGACGGTGAGCCCGCCAATGAATCCGGTGGAGGTCGGAGCGGCCCTCAACCGCCGCCGCCCATGAAGTTCAATCGCGGACTCCTGTCATGGGTCATGATCCTCGCGCTCATTCTGGTCTTGTTTTTCGTACTCAATAACCGGCGCAGCGGCACCGAGGTCGCAACGTGGCAGGAGTTCGTACGCATCCTCCAGAATGAGCAGATCGTTGACGATCGCGTCACCGTGAAAGTCGACCGCGTGGAGGCGGTGAAGATCGATGCGTCCGGCGAGACCGCGCTTTTCGCCCATATCAATCCAGACAGTCGGCAGGCGTTCATCGATGAACTCGCCTCGCTCAGCCGGCCCGTGCCTGTCAATGTCGCTTTTCGAATTGATGGCCAGCTTGACGCTTCAGCTGAGCCACTGCCGACATGGCATGATTTCCGGGATGGGATCGTCAGCGGCGAGCTGGCGGGCGACACCGTCATGGTGCTTGGCGATCGCATTACGGCGAAACGCACAGGCGCCCAAGGCGGTTCGGTCTTCGTGCCGATCGATCCGGCCAACCGCATGTGGTACGTCTCGCAGCTTGAGTCGCTGACTCAGCCCGTTGACCTCAATATCAAACTCGACACCGCCGAGAATGTTTGGCCGCAAATCCTGATCTGGTACGGCCCGTTCATTCTGCTCTTCATCCTGATCTGGTTCTTTATCATCCGGTCGATGCGCTCGGTGGGCGGCGGACCCGGCGGCATGCTCGGTTCGTTCGGCAAGTCGAAGCACCGCATCTCTTCAAAGGACACGGTCAACGTGACGTTCGATCACGTGGCCGGCGTTGATGAGGCAAAAGATGAAGTCGCCGAACTCGTGCAGTTTCTGAAAAATCCCAAGAAGTTTCAGCGGCTCGGCGGACGTATCCCGCGCGGCGTTCTGTTAGTTGGACCGCCAGGATGCGGAAAAACCCTTCTCGCAAAGGCGATTGCTGGTGAAGCCGAAGTGCCGTTCTTTTCAATTTCCGGCAGCGACTTTGTTGAGATGTTCGTCGGCGTTGGTGCGTCACGGGTCCGGGATCTATTCAAACAGGCCAAGGAAAATTCGCCCTGCATCATTTTTCTTGATGAGATTGATGCAGTCGGTCGGCGGCGTGGTGGCGGCTTCTCCACCGGCGGGCACGACGAACGCGAGCAAACCCTCAACGCCATTCTCGTCGAGATGGACGGCTTCGAGGCCTCCGACCAGATCATCGTCATCGCCGCCACAAATCGCGCCGATGTCCTTGACCCCGCGCTCACGCGGCCCGGCCGCTTCGACCGCCGCGTCGATGTCCCACTGCCCGACCTGCTCGGCCGCAAGCAGATCCTCGCCGTTCACGCCAGGAAAGTGAAACTCGGCCCTGATGTCGATCTCGAACGTCTCGCGCGCGGCACGCCCATGTTCTCCGGCGCAGACCTCGCAGCCGTCATCAACGAATCCGCCATCCTCGCCACGCTCGCCAATAAAGACTACATCGAGATGGCGGACCTCGAAGAAGCCCGCGACAAGATCCGCTTCGGCCGCGCGCGCCGCTCGCGCAAAATCGAAGAACAGGAACGCATCGCCACCGCCTATCACGAAGCCGGCCACGCCGTCGTCCAGGCGCTGCTGCCCGATGCCGACCCCGTTCACAAAGTCACCATCATCCCGCGCGGCCAGGCGCTCGGCGCGACGATGTCTTTGCCCGAAAAGGACCGCTACGGCTACAACCTCAAGTACCTCCTCGCCACCATGCGCGTTCTCTGCGGCGGCCGAATCGCCGAGCAAAGGAAAACCGGCGATATCTCCTCCGGCGCGGCCATGGATATCCAGATGGCCACCACCTACGCCCGCCACATGATCCTCGAATGGGGCATGTCCGACCGGCTCGGCTTCGTCAACTACGCAGGCGTCGATAACCGCGAAACGTTCATTCCCGAAAAGGGTTACTCCGAGCAGACGGCGCACATCATCGATGAAGAGATCAAGCGCATGATCGATGAGTCCTACGTCGAAGCGAAGCGCCTGCTCGAAGAGAACTGGGACAAAGTCGTCGCCATCGCGGAAGCGCTCTTGAAGTACGAAACACTTCAAGGCGAAGACATCAAGCGCATCATGGCCGGCGAACGGCTTGACAAGCCCACCATCGCCGAGCTTCTCGAAGCTGAGGACGCCAAGAGCGCCAAGGGCAACAAACCCTACGGCGCAAGGCCATCGGCCCCGCCGGTCGGCGATGAGCCGCCAGGTGATGCGATCCCAAGCCCAGCGTGATACTGCAACCATTCGCTGAACATTTCACCCGCGCCGGCAACCAAGCGATTGTCGCCTATCTCCTCAACGTCCGAATCCGTGTTTGGCTGTGCTAGTTGCATGCCATGCTCGCCCACGTGCGCGCTCGTCCGATGGACCACTACTACATTTGGGAATTCTGCCTGCTCGCTGCGGCAGCAGATGCCATGAGCAACCTTCCACTTAGCGGCACGTCTCGCAAATCGGCGGTATCTTGACAGGCGCGCCGTCGGACCCTATAAAACACCAAACGAACAGGGCGTGCCGCCCAAAGCCGGTCGTTACCATGCCAGCCACGCAGACAACCCGATGCTCTCCTCAGTCATTGCCGCGAACGGCGAAGACACGGTTCGTTCGCGTGACCGAGGGCAATATTCGTCAAGGGCATCTCTACTTGACGGGGCACCTCGGATTCTTCCCCTCCGACTGCTTCGGACCGGCATCCGAAAAGAACGGCCACGGCCGGCTTCTCACGCTCCACGTCGCAGGTTTCGACGAGCCTATCCAAACCGACATTCCGCTCGACGGCCGCACCGGTAAGCCCCGCCGTTTCTTTCGCCGTCGAGATTGGGTCAAACACTTTTTCCGTGTGAATCGCGTCAAGCCAGGAGACATGATCGTGCTCAAGAAACTTGATCGGTTCGACTTGCGCATTGAACCTGCGAAGTACGATTCCGCCAACGGCGTGACCAACGGCGCAATCGCGCCTCGTGGTCGCTCAACCCGCCGACTGATTCCGGCGGAAGAACTGCGCCA
This sequence comes from uncultured Isosphaeraceae bacterium, assembly GCA_964523675.1. Classification (GTDB taxonomy): domain Bacteria; phylum Planctomycetota; class Phycisphaerae; order Phycisphaerales; family SM1A02; genus CAZFZT01. Next base: position 2,110 of record CAZFZT010000114.1, on the reverse strand, counting down.
GAGCCTCATCAAGAAGTACGCGCAACCTAAGACGGCCCCGGTCGCCGAGTCCTATGGCCCGGCGAAGCCGGACCGCGCGGGCATCCGATCGATCGAGCGTATGGATTGGGACTGCTTCCGCTTCATAGACCTGTTCGCGGGTATCGGCGGGATTCGCCTCGGCTTCGAGTCCGTAGGCGGCCAGTGCGTGTTCACTTCCGAATGGGATGCGGACGCTCAGATCACCTACGAAGCGAACTTCGGCGATCGTCCCGAAGGCGACATCACGAAGATTCGCCCCAAGTCGATTCCCGATCATGACATTCTGCTCGCCGGCTTCCCGTGCCAGCCGTTCAGCATCATCGGGGAGCGCAAGGGATTCTCCGACACGCGCGGAACGCTCTTCTTCAACATCGAAGAGATTCTCGCCGCGAAGCGGCCGCCCGCGATCCTCCTCGAAAACGTGCGGCAGTTCAAGACGCACGACCACGGCCGCACGTTCCGCACTGTTGTGAAGCGCCTGAGCGAGCTGGGTTACTTCACCCATACCACGGTCTTGAACGCCTTGCACTATGGGGTACCGCAACTGCGACAGCGCACGTTCATCGTTGGCTTTCGTGCCGATCTTACATTTCAGTTCCCAAAAGCGAATCGCGAAATCGCCGACTTGGGCAAGATTCTTGAACCGGACGATGCCATTGATGAATCGCTCTGGGCATCAGAGCGCATACAGATAAAGCGCCTCCAGCGAGTGCATGAACAAGGCCAGGAGCCGTTCTATCCTTCCATGTGGCACGAGAACAAGGGCGGCTTCATTGGCGTTCATCCATTCTCCTGCGCGTTACGTCACAATGCGTCGCACAACTATTTGCTGGTAAACGGTAGGCGAAGACCATCCGGGCGGGAATGCTTGCGGCTCCAAGGGTTTCCGGATTCGTTCAAGATCGTCGTCCCGCATCGGGCAATTCGAGCGCAAGCCGGAAACAGCGTCGCGGTTCCTGTCATTCGAGCAATTGCAACGCAGATGATCAGCACACTAAAAGAGCGCCGGCAACAAGAAGCGGGTCTCTTTGTTTCCAGATGAGCATTTGATGAAACCAACGACAGCCAACGAGCGGCTGGACAAAATGATCACAAAGGGGCGGAGCCAGTTCCTCAAGCCATTGATGATCGCAGAGATACTGCGATTGCATCGAACCATGTCTGTAGGGCTGGACGACGTGAAATCGTTCAAGGGCGCAGGGGTTGCGGCCATGAAGACTGTCGCTAGCGAGCTATTCAATCGGCACGTTGATTTGAATTGGGAGTACATCGGCGGCGCGTTCACCGACGACAAAATGTCGCCCGCTATGCTCCGAGCTCTCGCTAGTCTGAATCACTCCGGCGAAATCGAGTCGTACATCTATCGCGCGGTCGAAGCAAGGTGGCGGATTTTCAGGGTGTTTATGAATAAGTGGACCGATGTTCCGTTCGAGGAGTTCTCAATCCGCCGATTCATTCAGGACTATGAGTCGATGGAGGGTGTGGGCAACGCCCGCGGTAAGCTATATGAGGTCGTCGTTTACGCCTTGTTCTCGGCAGTAGTCGAGGCGGTGGATGCCAAAGTCGAATTCACGCTCAACCGCAATAAACTGCCTCTTCTCAACGCACTGACCGGGTTTACAGAAGTCTTTTTTGACTTGCCCTCTGGCCAGCATAGATATGAGCAACCCGCTAAGATCTATCGCGCTGGTCGGACGCACGCAAGCGATAGCGGCATAGACATGTGGGCCAACTTCGGACCCGTGATTCAGGTCAAGCATCAGTCCAGCGGCAGCTTTGGACCGCAACACGCGGCGAAGATAATCAGCAGTGTCCGATGCGATCGCCTGGTGATCATTTGCCGCAGGCGCAATCGTCGGAAGATGGAAGAACTCGCGGCTTTGCTCGAGGCGAGCGATTATGTGCGACTCGTCGATGAAGATCAGATAATTCAGTGGTATGACGTCATTATGTCTCCGCCCAATGTCGCGAACATAGGACGACTTGTACATGAAAAGCTACTACGAGAATTGAAGGACGAGTTTCCAATTCCCACCGAAAGGGCATTCGACAGGTTCTGCAAGACAAGGGCTTACCGGTCTGAGCAATG
>CAZFZT010000113.1:0-7462 GCA_964523675.1 uncultured Isosphaeraceae bacterium | reverse complement strand
TTCAACTGTCATCTCATCCGGATTGGTGACAAAGTTGGCCGAGAGGTAGCCGCGATCGAACTGCATGCCTTCGACGACATCGACGTAGGTGTCAAGGCCCTTGCCTTCTTCGACAGTGATGACGCCGTCATTGCCGACGCGATCGAAGGCATCAGCCATGATCTTGCCCACGGCCGGGTCGTTGTTGGCGGAAATGGTGGCGACGGCCTCGATCTCCTGCTTACGCCGGACATCGATGGGTTTGGCGCGAGAGGTGATGTCTTCCACCACGGCCGAAACCGCCCGGTGCATGCCGCGCACAAGGGCATTGGCGTCAACACCGGAGGCAACATGCTTCAGTCCCGATTTGAAGAGGGCCTCTGCAAGGACCGTTGCGGTCGTAGTGCCGTCGCCTGCATCATCCGAGGTCTTGCTCGCGGCCTGCTTGACAAGCTGAGCACCCATATTCTCGACCTTGTCGCGCAGTTCGATCTCTTCCGCCACGGTCACGCCGTCCTTGGTGACGGTGGGTCCGCCCCAGGATTTGTCGAGCACAGCATTTCGGCCGCGCGGGCCCAGCGTGGATTTGACGGCTGAAGCGAGCTTCTCGACGCCGCTCAACAGCTTCTTTCGTGCATCTACATCAAAGGCGAGGTCCTTCACGGCCATGGGCAATGTCTCCTCAATGCTTGGGTCTGGATCGTTGGGTGTCTGGTTGTTCGGCTGAAGATCGCCGGGGGTGACGTATTCAGTTCAGGGCCTGTCGCAAGCGGTAAAGAGTAAAGCCGCAGCGCGACGTGAAGAGCCGAGTATCAAAGGCCGCGCCAAACTGTCTCGCCCGAACAATCTTGCGGTTTTCGCGTCTATGGCCGATTGGCGGGCGGGATCGCCGCCTCCAATGGCAAAATCGGAATGCCGTGAGATGATGCCTGCTGACACCAGCGATGTCGCACGGCCGGCGACCTGCCATGATGGCAGACGAATGATGAGCGAGCCATTGGCCCCCGCGGACGCAAACGCCGCTACACTACCCGGCACGCACCTTCGACGCGCCGTACATGCCCCGCCGTGATGACCTGCACACGATACTGATCCTCGGCTCTGGCCCCATCGTCATCGGCCAGGGTTGTGAGTTTGATTATTCCGGCACGCAGGCCTGCAAAGCCCTACGCGAGGAGGGCTACCGCGTCGTTCTGGTCAACTCCAACCCCGCGACGATCATGACCGATCCCGCCTTTTCGGATCGGACGTACATCGAGCCAATCACGCCCGAAGCGGTGCGGAAGATCATTGAAAAGGAAGTAGGCGGGCAAGGCACGAGCGCACACAGGCAGGGCTTCGCGCTCCTGCCGACGATCGGCGGCCAGACCGCTCTCAACTGTGCCTGCGAACTGCATGACAACGGCACGCTGGATGAGTTCGGAATCGAGATGATCGGCGCGAATCGCGATGCGATCTACCGCGCGGAGAGCCGTGATGAGTTTCGTCGCGTCGTCGAGGGGCTTGGCCTCAAGCAGCCGCTGGCTCGGTCCGTCGGTTCCATGGATGAAGCATGGGACTTCCTCAAGCAGATCGGCCTGCCCGCAATCGTGCGGCCGGCCTTCACGCTCGGCGGATTCGGCGGCGGCATCGCCTACAACCGCGATGAGTTCGAGGACATCGTTCGCCGCGGCCTCGACGCCTCCATGATCCATCAAGTGCAGATCGATCAGTCCGTGCTCGGGTGGAAGGAATACGAACTCGAGGTTGTGCGCGATCGCAAAGACAACTGCATCGTCATCTGCGGCATTGAGAACATCGATGCCATGGGGGTACACACGGGTGATTCGATCACCGTTGCGCCGATCATGACGCTCACTGACAAGGAATATCAGCAGATGCGCGATGCAGCGTTCGCCATCCTGCGGGCGGTCGGCGTCGAAACCGGTGGCGCGAACGTGCAGTTTGCGGTGAACCCGAAGAACGGCGAGATGGTGGTCGTCGAGATGAACCCGCGCGTCTCGCGCTCCTCTGCCCTTGCGTCCAAGGCGACTGGTTTCCCGATCGCCAAGATTGCCACGAAGCTTGCCATCGGCTACACGCTTGATGAGCTGCGCAACGACATCACCGGCACGACGAGCGCGTGCTTTGAGCCGTCGATTGACTATGTCGTTGTGAAGATGCCGCGCTGGACGTTTGAGAAGTTTCCTGAAGCCGATGAGACGCTGACGACGCAGATGAAGAGCGTGGGCGAAGCGATGTCGATCGGCCGCACATTCAAGGAAGCGCTGCAAAAGGCGATCCGCTCAATGGAGGTCAAGCGCTTTGGACTCGGCCTTGACAAGAACGATAAATGGTTGAACGCACAGCAGTTAGCCCCGGCCTTGGCCGGGGTATCTGCCGCGCAGCCGGAAGCGCAGGAACCCGCGGCGCCCACCCCGGCCAAGGCCGGGGCTATGTATGACGATGCGCACAGCGCTTGGTCCATCCCTGAAGACAAACTCACGCGCAAACTCAGCGTGCCCAGCCAGGGCCGGCTGTACTACATCCGTTACGCCTTCAAGATGGGCTGGACGCTGGAGCGCGTGCACGAACTGACCAAGATCGACCCGTGGTTCCTCGATCAGATTCTGCAACTTGTCGAGTTCGAGGATGAACTGTGCCAGTTTGAACGCCTTGAAGACCTGCCGCGCGACGTGCTGTTTCGCGCGAAGCAACTTGGCTACTCCGATGCGCAGTTGGCGAATCTGTACCTCGGGAACATCAAGAAAGAGACGATTCTTGCGGTACGCGAATATCGCAAGTCGCTCGGCATTGAGCCGGTCTACAAACTCGTGGACACGTGCGCAGCCGAGTTCGAGGCGGTGACGCCGTACTATTACTCGACGTATGAAGCCCCCTTTGCGAGCCGCCGCGTCGTCGCGGCGGATGACGCAGGGACTCCGAATGTGAACCGTCGCGAGGACGCGACGGCTCGCATATGTGACGACGAAATCCGCATCACGCCGCGCGAGAAAATCGTCATTCTCGGCGGCGGCCCCAATCGCATCGGGCAAGGCATCGAGTTTGATTACTGCTGCGTGCAGGCCGCCTTCGCAGCCAAAGAGATGGGTTATGAGTCAGTGATGATCAACTCCAATCCGGAGACGGTCAGCACCGACTATGACACCAGCGATCTGCTCTTCTTCGAACCGCTCACCCTCGAGGACACGCTCAACATCATGGAGCGACTGAACGGCGGCGGCATCGACGTGCCTTCGCGCACAGGCGGCGTCGTCGGCGTCATCGTGCAGTTCGGCGGGCAGACGCCGCTCAACCTCGCGCATGGCCTCGTGGCCGCCGGCGTGCCATTGATCGGCACCGGCCTCGCCTCGATCGACGCGGCTGAGGATCGTGATCGCTTCAAGGCCATGCTTGATGAACTCGGCCTGCAGCAGCCGGCCAATGGCATTGCGAGATCACTCGATGAGGCCGTCGCGATCGCTGCGCGAATCGGGTATCCGGTGCTGGTCCGCCCGTCGTATGTCCTTGGCGGTCGCGGCATGGAGACGTGCTTCGACGAAGCGTCCTTGCGACGATACATGCGCGAGGCCGTCGATGTTTCCGACCTCGCCGATGCGCCGGTGTTGATTGATAAATTCCTCTCGGAAGCGATCGAAGTTGATGTCGATGTGATCGCAGATTACACGCCGGTCGTGAATCCGCCGACAGAGCCGGGGATGAAGGGTCCGCGTCTGCATCCGCGCGTTCATCCCTTAGCGCCCGGCGCTGCCGGAGGCCGCGCCCTCGTGTGCGGCGTGATGGAGCACATCGAAGAGGCCGGCGTTCACTCCGGCGATTCCTCATGCACGATTCCGCCATATTCCCTGCCACGTTCGATCGTCGATCAGATCAAGGACCAGTCCCGCCGACTGGCCCAGCGCCTGAGCGTGCGCGGCCTGATGAACGTGCAGGTGGCGGTGAAGGATGAAGAAATCTACATCATCGAGGTGAACCCCCGCGCCTCGCGCACCGTGCCCTTTGTCGCCAAGGCCAAGGGTGTGGCGTGGGCGCTTGAGGCAGCCAAGGTGATGATGGGGGCATCGCTTGACGAACTCGGTATAGAAGAGGTGCCGCATGCGGGCTTCTATGCCGTGAAGGAACCGGTCTTCCCGTTCAACCGCTTTCCCGGCGTTGATGTCATCCTCGGCCCGGAAATGCGATCAACCGGCGAGGTGATGGGAGCGCACCGATCCTTGCCGGTCGCGCTTGCCAAGGCGCATATGGCGGCGAGCATTGCGCTGCCGACAACGGGCAACGTGTTTCTGTCGGTGCGTGATTCGGATAAGCCGCATGTGCCCGACATTGCGCGAGCGCTGGTCTCGATGGGATTCACCGTGTTCACGACGCGCGGCACCCATGAAATGCTTCACGCCTACAGCGTCGATACGCAGGTGCTGCGCAAGATCAAAGAAGGCGCTCGGCCGAACATTCTCGATAAGATCGCCAACAACGAGATTCAACTGATTCTGAACACCGCCACACGCACCGGCGCGCACACGGACGAGGGCCGCATCCGCGCGACGGCGGTGAGAGCCGGCGTGCCGATGATCACGACAATCACCGGAGCCCGTGCGGCCGTGCAGGCGATCGCCGCTCTGCGCGGCGGCGCATGGTCCGTCGCAGCAATTCAAGATTACTTCCCGCACCTGGCGCGGCCGGCGGCACCGGTGAATGCTGAGGCGCCTCAACCCGTCACTGTGTAGCCGCATGCGGCTTCATCGCGTCTTGTTCTGCACAGATCGCAGAGATGAAGAGGGCTCAATGCTGATCCACCGAACCTGCTGGCTTTTTCCGCTCGTTTTGGCGCTGTGTTTCAGTGCCGGATGCGGCGATTTCAATCGCGTCAAGGGGCATGGAGACAAACCGTACAACGTCAAGATCATGACGCGGGACCGCTGGCCGGAAGGCGTACCGCTGCGCGCGAGAATTGAGTATGACGGACCATGGTTTGAGCGGCTTCCGGTCCGAGCAATCGCGAGAGCGCAGCTTGAGCGCGGAGAGCCCCTGTCCGAGTGGGTGCCGCCACTGACGATGCTCGTGACCTGGTCGCCGGAATACATCTTCGGCGACAGGACCGAAGTCGCGGGGCATCTGCCTGCTGGCGCGTCGTCTGTTCAATTCGATGCACTGATCCGTGGGGATCACGGGTCGCCGTTCCCCCTGTGGAAGGACACAGTGGACGTTCCGGTGCAATCCGTGGCAACAATCGCCGAGGCGATGACACCTGTCGCTGATTCCGAGATTGACGCCGCACTCAGTGAGCGTCGTGCCATGACGCTTACGCGCCGCCGATGGGCGAAGTCAGACCGCGCATGGGAGGGTTGGCATGTTTCCTTTGCAGAACTCCCGCACGCGGTGCTGTCTCGTACTGACCTGACCTTCGGAGTCACCATAGATGTGCTGCGCGATGGCGAGGTAATGACATCAACTGCTGGTTGGTGGCGATCGCACGACTACACCGGGAGAGGAGCGTACAGCATCCGTGGCCATATGCACGACCATCGAATGCTTCGCCTTGAGGGCAACCTGAACGCCCTGGACTCACTTCGTGCGGGCGAGCAGAAATGGACGATGCGCGTCCGATCAAATCCGGAAATGGCACTTCGGGATTTCGAGAATGATCGGTACTGGGACGGTGAAGTTGTTCTCCCGCTCATCGCTGAGGAGGTGCTTGTTGAATCGACGCCGGATGGGTGGGAACGCACTCGCAACATAGTGCATCCCCGCGATGAAGACTCCCGCTAAACTACCCGCCTCATGGTCGCGAATCTGCCTTTCACCCTCGCCTTCGATATGCCGCAGCTGATTACGTCGCTGATCGTGCTGGTCGTCGTCCTGCACATCGCGCTCGGTGCGGCTGCGTACCTGATCCTGCTCGAACGCAAGGTCTGCGCATGGGTGCAGGACCGCATCGGGCCCAACCGCGTTGGCCCCATGGGCCTCCTTCAACCGATTGCCGACGGCCTGAAGCTTTTCGTCAAAGAAGATTTCATTCCCCGCGGCGCGGACCGTGTGCTGTTCATTCTTGCCCCGGCCATTACCGCCATCCCGCCACTCATCGCCTTTGCGATTCTCCCGTGGGGCGGCGTGCTCGACACTTCATCCATTCCCTTTGCCGACATCCTCGGCATCTCCGGTCACCACGTGAAGATCATGGCTGCTGATGTCAACATCGGCATCATCTACCTCATCGCGGCCGTCTCGCTTGGCGTGTACGGCGTTTCGCTCGGCGGGTGGGCCTCAAATAACAAGTATTCGTTTATCGGCGGCCTGCGCGCGTCGGCCCAGATGATCAGTTACGAGATTCCGATGGGCGTGGCGCTGCTGACGATCATCCTCCTCGCCGGCACTGTCCGCGCTGATGAGATCGTCGGTGCACAGACTGGATCGCTTTGGTATCTCCTGCACCAACCGCTTGCTGCCCTGATCTTCTACACCTGCATTCTCGCCGAGGCGAACCGGGCACCGTTCGACCTTGCCGAGGCCGAGCAGGAACTGATCGGCGGCTGGCACACCGAATACTCCTCGATGAAGTGGGCGCTGTTCTTCCTCGGCGAATACGTCGGCATGTTCGTCTCCGGCGCGTTCTTCACGGTGCTGTTCCTCGGTGGCTGGTCGATCAGCCCCTTCGGCCTCTGGCCTGATCTGCCTGCCGAAGGCGGCATTTTGCTCATCCTGCTTCAGGTCGCGGTGGTCTTCACGAAGATCTTCATTCTGATTTTCCTGACGATGATGATCCGCTGGACGCTGCCGCGCTTCCGCTTCGATCAGCTCATGCGGCTGGCGTGGGAGGGGATGATTCCTGCATCGCTGCTCGTGCTGCTGGTGACCGCGTTCTTCATCTACATGGGCTGGGGCGCGTGGATGTGGGCCGGCTCACTCGCAGCGCTTGCGATCATCATCCTGGTGCATCCGCACCTGCCGCGCCAGAAAAATCCGAATCACCGAGTGCCACTGATCGGCAGCCGCTTCAGCCCCATGTCCTGAGGGAACTCAACGGATCAGCGTGCAGAGAACGACCAATCGCGCTCAATGAACAAGTTGCGTCGTTGGCTCCTGCGCCTGCTGCGCGATGTGCTCCGGCCCGATCGTAACGATGGTGAACTGGCCGAAGTCGCGCCTGGCCAGATGAGCATTGAGATCATCAAGCGAAACGCGGTCGATACGAGCAGCGATTTCATCGAGCGATCTGGCCCGACCGAGCCGGTAGTAGTCACCGGCCAGTGCTGCTGCTCGCGCGCTGGTTGACTCACCCGACATGACCAGATGGCTCTTGAGCCCGATGACGGCTCGCCTGAACTCGTCGAGCTGCGCGCCGTCTTTCATGCGATTGATCTCCTCCATGCACACTTGAAGCGTCTCATCGGCACGTTCGGGCGTTGTGCCCGCATAGAGCGCGACCATACCGCGATCTCGCCCACCGCGGTACGACGCGCCGACGCTGTAGCACAACGAGCGCTTC
>CAZFZT010000112.1:0-7487 GCA_964523675.1 uncultured Isosphaeraceae bacterium | reverse complement strand
GCCTGCCTCTCCTTCGAGGATGAGCGGCTGCGGGACTTGCCCTGCGCGCAAATTCAGGCCGATGAAATCTGGGGATTATGCGGAGCGAAGGATAAAAACGTGCGGCCGGAGAACCGCGACAAGCCCGGCCACGGTTCGGTCTGGACGTGGTATGCCATCGACGCGGAATCGAAACTGATCGTGTCGTGGATCATGGGCGACCGTGACGCGGGCCATGCTCATGCGTTCATGGAGGACTTGGCGAGCCGCCTCATGTCGAAGCCGCAACTATCGACCGATGGACTCGGCGTGTACCGCGAAGCGGTCGAAGCCGCATTCGGTCGGCTCGGGGTGAACTATGGGCAGATTGTCAAAATCTATCGCACGTCGCGGGCCGATGAAGCCCGCTACAGCCCCGCCGCTTGCATCGGTTGTGAGAAGCGATACCTCATCGGCAACTGCGATCCGAAGCGAGTATCGACAAGCCATATCGAGCGGGCGAACCTCACGCTCCGCATGAGCCAACGCCGCTGGACTCGGCTCACAAACGCCCACAGCAAGAAGTTTGAGAACATGGAAGCGGCTTTTGCGCTCCATTCGATGTGGTACAACTGGTGCCGCAAGCATTCGACACTCGGCATGTCGCCAGCAATGGCGGCGGGCCTTGCGGATCGCATCTGGAAGATCGAGGACATTGTGCGGCTAGTCGAGGACGCGGAGCGCAAGGCCATCGAAGCGGGCGTGCTCAAGCGTGGCCCCTACCGGAAGCGGCCCTAGCAGCGGATTTTCATTTGGGGTTCGACTAGACTGCATGTCAAACCGATAGTATTCTTTGGCAGTGAGTCTAACACCCGACCATCTCCCTAGTGCAATGGCTGTAGCGCGCGAATTTGCCCTTCACGCGCGTTCGGTGGAGGACAAAGACTTCACTGCATGGAAACTGCAAAAACTGCTGTACTACGCGCAGTGTCTTTCGCAGTACGAGCGAAGCCGAGACCTGTTTTCGGAGCGGGTAAAGGCATGGCGTGACGGCCCAGTGGTTCCGCCCGTGTTCAAGGTTTTTCAAGGTCGCCAACAACTTCCTCTTGCTGGCCAGCAACTCAATCAGCCGAGCGGACTCAGCGAGGAGGATCGGCTAATCGTGGACCGCGTTTGGCAGCGGTACGGGCACATGACCGGCGAACAACTCCGAGCAAAAACTCACAGCGAAATGGCATATCGCTTAGCGCGAGAACATGCCAGCTGGTACAACGACAGCCCACCGATTCAATCGGAGAATATGCGGGCAGAGGTCGAACTTCAGAAGCAACAAGATGCTAGTGCTTTCGCGGCGTTCGCTTCAGGGCTGCAATCGGCCGCCAACAGCGAATGATGACGGCGCAATCGCCACCAATAGAAGTCGGCATGGTGTGCTTCTGCGATGAGGTCAGGAGTCTCGATAACAAGCGAGAGAGAAAGGCTAGAACCGTACTGGTGATTCACAAGCATGGATCAACGCTTATGGGCGTTGGCGTGACCGGCACGCCGTCGGAAGAAAAACTCCAATCCAGTTTGATCGTGCGACTTCCGGACCACGAGCGGTTTCCGTCGTTCGATTACGGCATTGATCGAACTTCATGGGCTGTCCCGCAGTGGCTCATCTTCCCACTTTCGCCGTGCAGAATCGTTAGGGTGCCAGCCCGCCCGATTCCGAGTGAATATGTGGAACGAGTTTGGGAGGTCATTCAACAGATTCGACCGCCAAGACTGTCGTTGCAATGCCATCCGGCTGCAGAAAGAGGGGCAATGGGGCACGCATGCGCGTACTGCACGGCCTGATTCAAACTGTACCAGTACCGATCGATGGGGAACTGCGACGGGATGATAACATGCAGCCATGGCGGACGATGCTCGTGGAGATCGGGACCAAGGCGGCGCTACATCAGACGATGCCATTTCCCCCGGCTCGACCGCGACGCATGATGAAATGCTCGCGCAGTATCTTGAATCGCAGATTTGCGAGTGCCCGCACTGCCGTTACTCGCTGCGTCGGCTCCGCACAACGCGCTGCCCGGAATGCGGCAATGCCTTGCGGCTGACACTCACCGCAGCACGCCCGGACCTGCGGCTGTTCATGTCCGGCCTCGTGGCGTTCGCCAGCGCATTCGGCTTCGCGGGGATCACCTTCGTCGGCGTGATCGCATACGCTGTGGTGTGGCGGTGGGGGCCCGGACTTGTCAATATTCTGATTTTCTTCATCATGACCGTGCTGGCGGGAGCGATGACGATCTCGTGGTGCAAGCTCTCCCGGTGGATGCTGCAGCAACGTCTGCGCACGCAGTTCGCACTCGTTAGCGCCGCGTGGCTGCTGCCGCTGTTGTATCCGGGTGCGTACCTCATCCTCGTCATCGTTGGGTAGCCCCCGTTTCGCCAGAATCGGACGCTTCTCTGGCTGGACGGCGTCCTGTAGAATGTCGATTCGCCTGCGAAACAGCCGCCCAGCCCCCGGCGTACTGTGGTGCTGACGGAGCCGATGCGCGGCGAAGAAGCCCTGTTTTTGCCTTGAAAACGACCCTACGAGGGGAACTGAATGAGCCCGAAGAGAAAGACCATTGTTTCCGCCGTGATGCTGTGCGGCTGTATTGGAACGCTTGTCGCTCTGGCCGCACCCGGCGACGGGTTCAGGTTATCGGCAGCCCCTGACACAGGCGGCGATCTGAAGAAAGCTGCGCAACCATCGGCCGAAGGCGGCCTCGCAGGCCAGCCATGTGGCGATGGCCTCCTCTCACAGAGCAATTCCATGACCATTGCTGCGCAGCACACCGTGCAGTGCATCAATGCAGCCGGCATTCCCACGACCAACGGCCTCGCACGCACCTTTACCATCGCCAGCGACACATCTGTCTGCGGCGTCGAGTTCGGCGTCGAATCCAACAATGAAGTCGGCTCCTGGCCGGTTGAAGTCAATCTCTATGAAGGCGACATCACCGGGGCGGTGGCGAACCTCGAACTGCGCGCTTCCAAAACGGTCGTCATTCCGGCGAACGTGACGCAGCAGCATTTCAACGCCATCTTCGATGAGCCGGTCGCCTTCGAAGCCGGCGAGCAGTTGGTCGTCGAATTGTTCTTTGAAAGCAGGGTGATCGCGCAGGGCGGCGACGGCGGCAAGTTGTATCTCGGAAGCAACGCCCAAGGGCAATCCGCACCGTCTTACATCCGTGCTGAAACCTGCAACCTGCCGAACTTCATCAGTTACGCAGCCGCAGGCGCGCCGAATGTTCACCTTGTGATGCAGGTGTTCACTGGCGACTTTGGCGAGACACCCGGCGCCTGCTGCATTGAAGCCGCTGAACCTGAATGTCCTGCTGATCTCACGGGCACCGGTTCCGTTGGTGTTCCTGACCTGCTCGAACTGCTCTCGCAGTGGGGGCCATGTCCTGCGCCGCCAAGCGCATGCACGGCTGATCTCACGGGTACCGGCTCCGTCGGCGTGCCCGATCTGCTGGAGTTGCTTTCACAATGGGGGCCATGCCCAAGCGGGCTGGGGGGAACGAGCTGCCAGGAACTGACGGTCCAGGAGTGCAGTTCAGCCGGCGGATTCTACTATGGCGCAGGAACCGACTGCCCCTCACCCGCCGAGTGTCCGGAGCCGATCGGCGCGTGCTGCTTTGGCGGAGGCGCCTGCGAAGTAATGCCGGGCGATGCGTGCGCAGCTGAAGGCGGAACTTACAACGGCGACGGCGCGTCATGCCAGAGCACGATCTGCGATCTCGGCCCCGCCTGCCCCGACGGTGCGTCCGATGAAGGAGAAACGTGCGGCGGTGATGTCAACGGCGGCTGTGAAGCGCCCGGCGGACCCGCGTATATGCCGATCGCCTGCGGCGAAAGTGTGTGCGGCAGTGCGTGGGCGGACACCAATCAGCGCGATACAGACTGGTACACCATCACCGTCACCGAAGAGTCGGAATTGACCTGGACGGTCGAGTCACCCTTCCTCGCACAAATCGCCATTCTCAACGATCAGTGTGGCGAAGATCTCGAGGTTCTCGCTTCAGGCGAGACAGCGCCCGGCAGCGGAATCACCACGGCCACCGCTTGCGTCACACCCGGAACCTACCGCCTCTTTGTTGCGGTTGACTCATTTAACAATCATGCGTGCGGCAGTGGCGTCAACAACTACATCGCGTCGCTCACCTGTGAAGGATGTACACTCCCCGAACCCGAAGGTGCGACATGCGATGATGCCGTGCCGCTCGCAATTGACGAAGTTGCGTTTGCGAATAATGTCGGCAATGACTGGAAACTCGACCTCTACTGCGACACCTTCATCGAGCCCGAATCAGGCGTCGTCTGGTTCGAGGTCATCGGCGACGGCAACGAACTGACCGCCTTCAACGCGAACGAGCCCGGTACCGTGTTCCAGACGCAGATGTACGTCTATTGCGGAAGTTGTGAGGAACAACAATGCATCGGCCAGGAGGTCTCACACCCTAATCAGGGAGCAGCGTACCGCTGGTGCTCGGAGAAGGGCCAGACATACTACCTCGCGGTCTGGGGCATCATTGGCAATGAAGGTGACATCTCCATGAGCGTCACGAGCGGCAACGCCTGCGAAGCCGAGCCATGCGACGCGGCTGGACTCTGTGCGGGACTTTGTGGCGGCCAGCATCCGCTGGGATGTTTCTGTGATGACACATGTCATCTTCTGGGCGACTGCTGCCCAGGCATCTGCACTGAGTGTCCCGAAGCAGCCGGCTGCGTTCATGAGTGCACCGGCCTGTGCGGCCAGCAGGCGCCAAGCGGTTGCCTGTGCGGCGGGAATTGCGAACTCCTCGGCAATTGCTGCGATGACTTCTGCGAGGTGTGCCCCACTGAGCCGCCGTGCCTCGACGCCACCTGCGAAGGAATCTGTGGCGGTGGTTTCCCCGAGGGCTGTGATGAACTCGGCAACTGCGCGTGCTACTGTGATGATCTCTGCTGGGATTTCGGCGATTGCTGCTCAGATCTTTGCGACCATTGCGAATCTGAGTTCTGCCCATAAACCCGCAACCCCGCGGCGTGTGAGATGAGAGTAAGCGGAGCGCGAGTCAGAGCACCCGCGCTCCGCTTCTTGTTTGCCGAAGCGCGCAAAGCGAAGCTGCTGGTATTGGCGCGGCGTTGACGCCGCTGAAGCACCAATGTGGGGCGGCCGCCATCACGGCCGGCGATACACATGAAGTCGCCGGCGATGGCTTCAGGTCCATCAACGCATTGCCCACGGTCAGAAGGGGTTCGGAAAGGGCGATCGACGGGACTCGAACCCGCGACGTCCTGGACCACAACCAGGTGCTCTACCAACTGAGCTACGATCGCCATACGGCCGGCCGCTGCGGCCGGGGCGGTAGTATATCCACCGTGACCGACCGCGGTCCGACGCTGTCGCTGGCGATTCGCGGCTCGGCATCAATGATGCGACGGCCGGGAAGGATTCTCGTTGCGGCGGTGCGATGACCTTGAACCGCGACGCAGGCGAAGGATGAGTGAATCGCCATGAAGATTCGGATTCGGTGGCTCGACGCTTTCACGTACCGGTCGCCACGGTACATCGTGGACGGGAGGATTCTGCATCGGAGCACAAGCAAACGTATCCGTTCATTTGTCGAGACGGACGCTCGAGAAGTGTCGCGTCGGGGCGGATCGGACGGCCGACGAATGTATTGGGCGGTAACCTTCTCGCTGCTAGTTGCGCTGCCGGGTGTCGCAGCGATGTTTGTTGTTTACCTTTGGTTTGTGATGGGTGTTTTCCATGCTTGGTCGCCTGGACTGCCTTGCTTTCTCGACATCGCCCCGTTTCTGGCTGGAGTCATTCTGCTCGTCTTTGTACTCAACAGGATCTGGCTCTGGGCCATGCGGCCGCAACTGATTCGCGCCATCCACACTGTCGGTGCGGAACATTGCCTTCTCTGTGATTACGATCTGCGCGGCCAATCATCCGGCGCGCGATGTCCCGAGTGTGGTGCGGCGCGTGAGCCGTTGGAGGATCGTTCGAAATGAAGCGCTTACGAATTCGAACGCGCTGGCTCGATTTGTTGTTGTTCAAGTCGCCTCGTTACGTCATCAACGGATTGCGCGTGCATCAAGCAGCGAGTCAACGCATCCGTGCAGCGGCTTCCGCATATGCCTTCGAGTCGCTTCGAAGGGGCGGCCGGCATCGTCAGCGGCTGGTCTGGATGATAGTGTTCGCATTACTTTTCCTCCTGCCGTACTTGTACGTCTGCATGCGGGTTGCATTTTCAAACCAGGTGATTGCGGCGATCGATACATCCCTTGCATTGCCCTACGGCTTGGGTGCTTTGCTCGTCGGTCTGGTCGGTGCAATTCTGACCGGCGGCTGCGTAGCGGTTGCGCTGATCGTTCTTGAGCCGCTGGTGTTCTGGGGCATGCGTCCGCACTTTCTTCAAGCGATCTACGCGGTGAGCGCTGGTGCTTGCCTCCGATGCGATTATGATTTGCGCGGCCACGCATTGAATCGACGATGCCCTGAATGCGGCACTGAGCGCACTGTTAAGAGGATATGAGCACTTATGAGTGTCCGTTGGTTGTGGTTCGATCTGATTCCGCCGGAACTTGAACTGACACGCGAGCAGCGGCGACAGGTGCGCGCTCAGACGCAGGAAAGGAATGAACGGCTGTTGTGGAAGGCGCGCGCTGCTCGTGCTCATTCCATGGCTTTTGTGCTACGTGGTCTGGCTGTTCTGGCTGTGCGACCTCGTCTTGGGTGAACCGCTGGGATTCTGGGCGGATATCATTCAATCGCTCACTTTCATACTGGTGGCGCATCTGATCGCGGCAGTCGTCTTTCGCCAGGCGCGAATGCGGCACGTGCGAGAGGCGCTCCGACGCCACGGCTTCCGACGTCTGCCTGAGCTGCGGCTACTGGCTGCGCGGATTGGGCGAGGACGATGCGCAACGCTGTCCCGAATGCGGTGAAGCACGTGAGCCGATGCCAATTGATGATGCCTGACGCCCAGCCCGCGAGCAATGGTCGCGCTTCACAAGTCGCGCCTTACCAACGGTGCCGCAGCGGATAGTGTAGTAGCCGCCTACTTCGACCGCGCCGGCTCGGGCTTCTCAGCAGCATTCTCAGCCGGCTTCTCGTCCTTCTTCGCCGGCGTGACAAGGCCGCGCTGGATGAGCACCGCCTGGCGAATCTCCTTGAACAGATCAGGGTTCTCCGCGATGAACTGCTTGGCGTTCTCGCGGCCCTGACCAAGGCGAATATCACCATAACTGAACCATGCGCCGCTCTTCTGAACGATGCCGTCGGCTACGCCAAGATCGATCAGGTCGCCGGTCGCGCTGATGCCTTCGTTGAACATGATGTCGAACTCGGCATCGCGGAAGGGGGGTGCGATCTTGTTCTTGACGACCCGCGCCCGCACGCGGTTGCCCACGTTCTGATCGCCATCCTTGATCGCGCCGGTGCGGCGAATGTCAATGCGCACCGAGGAATAGAACTTCAGGGCATTGCCGCCCGTGGTCGTTTCGGG
>CAZFZT010000111.1:0-7817 GCA_964523675.1 uncultured Isosphaeraceae bacterium | reverse complement strand
GTGAAAAAACAGGCCCCGGAACCCCAACCCCCCCACATACATAGGCCTTTAAATTGCCCATACCGCCACCCCCCCCCCCCCCCCCCCTAGATTGTCAAGTCGAACCGGAAAATACGTGGATAACCTGGGGATATCGGGTCTCCAGGCACACTGCGTCGCGCTTCAGGCACCGCCATGGCATAGAAGATACCGCGCCGTGCGGGATTTACGGCGGGTTTCGCAGCCCATCGGCGTTGCCGGCGCACCTACTCTCGCTCATGCGAGTCATCTCATCGAGCGCCAATCGCGTCCCTCGCCATACCGCCGAGCCCATCAATCAGCGCATTCAGCGGCAGACGGAAGCCAGCGTAAGTCACTACGCCAGCCGGCCTGAGCGCATTTCAGATCGGCTCCGAGAACTTGATGAGGAGTGGGACGTTGAGCGCGCCATCGAAGCCAATGCCGCTGCGCTTGCGTTTCTCGGCACGGTGCTGGGCCTCTCGACCAGACGCAGGAAGTGGTTCTTTCTGCCCGCAATCGTGGCCGGCTTCCTGTTCCAGCACGCGCTCCAGGGCTGGTGCCCACCGGTGCCGATCCTTCGGCGATTCGGTTTCCGCACTTCGCATGAAATCGAAGCGGAGCGCAACGCGCTCAAGGCGATTCGCGGCGACTATGACGAGGTGCGCAGTTCAGACGATCGCGCGATGGCGGCTCTGCGCGCTGTGGGACGTTTCAAGGTCGAACCGCGCAGCACAAGCCGGGGCGAGTATGCGATCTGACGGGCCGTGTCGGAAAAGTGAATGCACCACCGGGGGCCACGGAGGGCCACGGAGACGGTGCGATGAGAGTCATCTCAATGTGAGCTAGCTATGCATCAATTCTGGCTTCGGACGCGGGTGGTTCCAGCGCTGCCACATTTTGACAAAGTCAGGGTCGCGTTCATTAACGAACGTCAGGCGAAGGATGCCTGCTTCACCGACGAACCGGACAAACAGTGCGCCAACCGGCTGCTTCGTTCGCACAAGCATGACCGCATCGTTCACGCTCCAGAGACGATCGCTGCCAACGTCCTTCACCCCGCCCATACCCGCAACCAGGTTCCCATCGTCCCAGCGCATAATCCGAAAGCGATCGCGCAGTGACGGAATCGAACTGAATGCGAAGATGCCCGCGACGAAGAGCATCATTGATCCGCCGAACCAATGTCCCATCGAAAGCTGAATTGCTCCGAAAGCTAGGAAGAACGTTACCCAAAGCACGGTAGTGGTGACAGGCCCATCGCCGCTGCCGAGTATCGGTTCCGGTTCCATGCCATGACCTGGACGCTCCAGCGCGCCGAGCCGCGTTGCCAAGCCGCTGTGAACGATCGTGCGCGGCCGCGCAAGTCCCAGCCGATGACATCCTTCTGTAAACTCCTGCCATGCCCTCTGGCAGTCGGTCTGCCGCTCCATCCAAGGCAACTCGATCAGGCGGATGGCGACGTGGCGCAATTCCGGCGCAAATGGAAACTCGCAATCGTCCTGAGCCGGCACATCATCCTCGCGCGGTATTGTCCGCTTGCGAATCGAATGTTCGTAAGCCAGGCCCCCTCCTACGAAAGCGCCGCATGCTGCAGCGCCAAGGAGCACTCCGAGAATCGGTGAGCCACCGCTGATTCCCGTCACTGCCACGTATATGCCCATTACCAACCCGATGAGCGTCGTCAGCAAGCCGACTGACAATCGCAGCGCGTACAGCGGTAGCAACGTATGCACGATCGGCGGCGGCGCTTCCACATCACCATGGTAACCATGATTTATTCATGCTCCCCTCTCCGTGGCTCTCCGTGGCCCTCCGTGGTCAAGTGATCGAGCGAAGCCGCGAGAGCGGCTGAGCATCACTGCACGGATGCCGCAGACTGAACGACCTCGCGCGCTCTCTCCAGCGCTTTGTCGATGTGATCGGTGATGTTGATCGTGCCGATGACGGCGTCGAAGCCGGCGTTCCGCAGCACACGCCCGACGCGCGGATTGACGCCTGAAAGCAGCAATGTCGTCCCGCGGCGTTTTGCCTTCTCGTGAAACTCCTCCAGAGCGTGCAGACCCGTTGCGTCGATCATCGGCACGCGGCGCATGCGCAGGATGAACACGCGAGGCGGCTTCTCCAGCCCGCGCAGCGTATCCTGCAATCGGTCGGCCATGCCGAAAAAGAACGGGCCGTTGATCTCATAGACCTCGACACCCTCAGGCACTTCGCGCAAAGTAATTGCATCCGGATCGCTCACCGCAATCTCATCACTCATTTCCGTGCCGTTCTCAAGTTCGCTGGTAATCTCCGCCACATGCGAGACATCGGCCATGCGCTTCATGAAGAGCATCGACGCCAGCACCACGCCCACGCCGACTGCGATCGTCAAATCGGTGAACACGGTCAGGCCGAACGTCAGCAGCAGCACAAGCACATCGCTGCGCGGGGCCTTGAGCAGCGCGCGGAAGTGATGCGCTTCACTCATGTTCCAGGCGACCATGAGCAGGACCGCCGCCAGAGCTGCTAGAGGAATCCGACCGGCCAGCGGCGCGAGAAGCGCCATCACGACGAGCAGCGTTACGGCATGGATCATGCCAGCCAGCGGCGTCTTGCCGCCGCTCTTGATGTTGGCGACCGTTCGCGCGATCGCGCCGGTGGCGGGCAAACCGCCGAAAAGAGCAGCGCCAACATTGGCGACTCCGGTCGCAGCAAGCTCGCAGTCGGACTTGTGACGCCTGCCCGTCATGCCGTCGGACACAACCGCCGAGAGTAGTGATTCGATGCCGGCGAGCATTGCAATCGTCAGAGCCGATGGAAGCACATCGACCATCAGTTCCATGGAGAATGCCGGCAATCGCGGTGAGGGCAGGTTGCGCGGAATCTCGCCGAAGCGGCTGGCGATCGTCTCCACCGGCAGATTCCAAACCCATACGGCAAGCGCTGCAGCAATCACCGCAATGATGGCGCCGGGCACCTTCGGGACAACCCTGCGCAAGACTATGAGTAGCGCGAGCGAGCCGGCCCCCACTGCGAACGTGTGCGGGCTCCACGTCGCTGCATGTTCGACGAACGCCTGCATCTTGTGCACGAACTCCGCGGGCACCTCGCCCATCGAAAGGCCGAAAAAGTCCTTGATCTGTGACGATGCGATCACCACAGCAATGCCCGAGGTGAAGCCGGTTGTGACCGGGTAAGGGATGAACTTGATCATCGCGCCGAAGCGAAAGAGGCCCATGAGCGCGACGATGACGCCGGCCATGAGCGTCGCCAGCAGCAGGCCGTCGTAGCCGTGCCGCAGCGCGACGGCATAGACGATGACGATGAACGCGCCGGTCGGCCCGCCGATCTGCACGCGGCTGCCACCCAAGGCCGAGATGAGAAATCCCGCTATGACAGCCGTGAACAGCCCCGCCGCCGGCGGGGAGATGCCGGCCGCGGCTGCGACGGACTCAGGAATGGAAGCGATGCCGAAGGCCATGGCCAGCGGCAGCGCGATGATGCCGACGGTCACACCCGCAGCAAGGTCATTGAAAAGGCCTCGGCGGGTGTAGCCCTGGCGGAGGCAGATGATCGACTTGGGAATGAAGCGGGACGTATGAACCTCGAAGCGGAAATGCCAGCAGTCGTGAAAGCCGAGAGTGTAGGCGCGGTGGAGTCGGGAAAGGAGTCAGGAGTCAGGAGTTGGCATTGAGTCATAACGAGCAACATGGCCTCAACGTTCTGGACACACTAATCGCTGTCGCAATGACACGGCCTCCGAACTTGCCCAACATCAAGCATCTAACACCTAACACCTATCACCTAACACCTAACTCCTGACTCCTGACTCCTAACTCCCATCTCTTCGCTACGTGCCGCGCCAGAAGCGGGGCGTGAAGAGGACAATGATCGCAAAGATCTCCAAGCGGCCAAGCGCCATGAGCAGGCACATGACGATTTTGCTCGGCGCGCTGAACCACTCGTAGTTGCGCGTGGGGCCGACCTCGCCGAAGCCGGGGCCGATCATTTGCAATGTCGCCAGCGTCGCCGTCGCTGACGTTTCGTAGGTCATCTGCGTGTGGTGATTGGCCAGTTCCGTAAGCATGATGGTCAGCGAGCCGAGCACGAACAGCAGCACGACGCCAAGGACGAAACCGAGCGTGGCGATTTTGACATCAGAATCGATCACGCTCCTGCCGATGCGCACCGGCCGGATGACGCTCGGCCGAAAGGCGCGTTCAAGTTCAGAATAAAGAACCTTGAGCACGATCCAGATGCGGATGATCTTGATGCCGCCGGCCGTTGAACCCGCGCAACCGCCGAGAAACATGAAGATAATGAGCACCGCATGTGCGAGGAAGGGCCAGCGGTCGTAGTCGGCCGAGGCGAAGCCGGTCGTGGTCATCATCGAGACGCCATTGAACATGGCGTGGAGGATCGATGTGCCAGCCGTCGGGTCAACTTCTTCGCTGTTGGTCATGACAATGGCACTCTTGGATGACAAGAGAGCGGCTGCAATCAGAACAACGCCGATCGTCATGGCAGCGAGATAGACGCGCAGCTCCGTGTCTTTGAAAAGCGTTCGCACTCGTCCACGGAAGAAGTGGTAGTAGAGCGCGAAGTTCACGCCGCCGAGGGCCATGAAGATGGTGATGATGATGAGGATGGCGGGGTTGTCGTAGTACGCGCCGACGCTCGCGGTCTTCGGGCTGAAGCCGCCGGTCGCAATCGTGCAGAAGGTGTGGTTGATGGAGTGGTACCAATCCATGCCCGCTATGCGCAAAGCGATGATTTCGACCACGGTGAAGCCGAGATACACCAGCCACAGGATGCGGGCTGTATCGCGGATGTGCGGCTGGACGCCTTCCTTCGATACGCCCGACATCTCGCTGCGATACAGTCGCTTCGCGCCAACGCCAAGCATGGGAAGCACTGCCACAAAGAGGACGATGATGCCCAAGCCACCGAGCCACTGTGTTGTCGATCGCCACAGGAGCAGACTTCGCGGCACGGCTTCGATGTCAGCAAGCACGGTCGCACCGGTCGTGGACAAGCCGCTCATCGCTTCGAAATAGCAGTTTACGAAGGAGCGAAAGGGGTGAAGTCGGCCGAGTTCAGTGGCATCAGCCAGATGCGCCCAAAGAAAGAACGGGAGCGCGGCGTAGGCAGCTCCGATGATCCACGTTCCCCCAACGAGCAGCAACGCTTCTCGCCGTCCGAGCTGCCGAACCGCTCCTGGTACGGCCGACAGCGTGTTCGCCTTCTTCGCCTTGACGCCAAGCTGGGGCAGACGCCATAGCGCGAGTCCGATCACAAGCCCGGCCAAGCCGCTCAGCAGCAACGCATTTCGTGAAGCCGGCTCGACCGGGTGTTTGCCCACGATCCACTCCGAGCCGTAAAACGCAATCGCCATGACGAACTTGATCGCGCTGAACACGATGAACAGCAGGCCAAGTTGACTGATGACATAGCGGAAGTTCATGGCGGGGGAGGAGTTAGCAGTTAGCAGTTAGGAGTTAGGAGTTAGGAGTTAGCTGTTTGAGAATCGAGATCCCGGACCTAACCCCTAACTCCTAACTCCTAACACCTATCTCCTAACACCTTCAAATATGAAACATCTTCTCCAACTGCTGCTCTCCGCCATGTTTGCCGATGACCAGCACAGTGTCATGCGGCTCGATGGCGTCGTCGGCAGTGGGGACCCAGACTCGGCCATTCCGGCGCAGGGCTGCGATCATCCAATCGTGGCCGAGTTTGATGTCGCGTAGTGGTGGCCCGATGAGCGGTGACTTCGGATCGGCACGGACGCGATAGACATCGACGACGCCATCTGCCAGAGAGGCAAGCAAGCGCAATGGCCGGTCATCAAGCAAGTTCTCGATCTCCTGCGCCGCCACGACGCGCGGACTGAAGGAGCGATCCACGCCGATCAGGTAGAGCAGATCAAGATATGTTGACCGCTGCACGACGGCCATTGTTTGCGTCACGCCGGATGTCTTCGCCAGCACACAACCAATGATGTTTGCCTCATCATCATCAAGAACGGAGATGAACACATCCGCCTGCGCGAGGTTCTCCTCCTGGAAGACATCGCGATCGGTCGGATCAGCTTGAATGACGGTCACCCACTCGAGGCGCTCTGCAAGTTCCTCAGCATGAGCGCGATTCGTCTCGAAGACACGGATCGACCAGTTGCGCTCTTTGAGGGCGCGGCAAAGCCAGACTGTGATGTTGCCGCCACCCATGATGACGACGCGCTGCCTGCCGGCATCGCCCTTGTGAAACATCTTGCGCGTGTCATAGAACACGTCCGAGTTGCCGACAAGCACGATTCGGTCTCCTTCCTGCACCTCCGTCTCAGCGTCAGGGATGAACACCTGATCTCCTCGGGTGATCGCAGCCAGGCGTGTGCCGGATGGGAGCCGCAGCTGCGACAGGGGCTTGCCGGTGGCCGAAGCTCCGCTGCTCACGGTCACGGCCTGCATCTCGACGGTCCCACGCGCAAAGTGCTCGATGGCAAGCGCTGCAGGATTACGGAGGGTCCGCGCGATGGCGGTTGCCGTGGAGAATTCGGGGCAGATGAGCTGATCAATGCCGAGATGCTCGCGATAGTCGAGGCCGCGGTTCTCGAAGAACGCGCCACGATGAACACGTGCGACGGTCCTTGCCGCGCCCATGCCTCGCGCAACTGAAGCAGTCAGCAGATTGATTTCATCTGAATCAGTCGAGGCGACGAGCAGATCAGCCGAGCCGACTCGTGCTTCGCGCAGAACCTCTGCCAGGGCGCAGTTGCCATGCAGTGTGCTCACATCCATGGTGTCGGCGACGAGACGGAGGCGATCTTCATCAGCGTCGATCATGGTGATGCCATGACCCGCGCCTGCAAGAACTTCCGCCGCGTGCGTGCCGACTTCACCAGCGCCGCAGATGATGATCCTCATGGAGCGGGCATGATACCGGCTTCTCGCAGCTCATACGATCCCCGCGGCGGCAGGTCATCACTCGCACGAACTGCCCGCTGGTCTCAGCTCATTCGATCGCGCAGCTCAGGCGCGCGGTCCGTTCGCTCCGGTTGGTCGTCAACCACATCCTTTGCCGCTTCATCCTGCGCCACCTTGGTGGATGAGGCCAGCCAGAACGGCGCGCTGATGAAGATCATGTAGCAGAACAGGATCGCCAGCCCCAGCGCGAAGAGCCCCCAGTTCCAGGTTCCCATGATGATCATCGTGATGATGACCGCGATTCCAAGGACCAGCAGCCCATACCCCGCAAGATACCTGCCAACTTTGCGTTGAGCGCGGCTGACCGGCTGTGCATTCCCGACAGTTCGTGCGGCTGCGGAATTCTCGTTCCGCTCCTCACCCGTTTTACGGAACTCCTGCTCTGTAACTTCGCTGGCCATCGGGTGCGGCCGGCGCCCCTGATCCGGTTCCGCCAGATGCACCTTCCGTTGGTTGTTTCTGTGTGAAACCATGAACGCCTCACGCGCATCGTAGGGCTCCGTTCACACGCAGTGATGTAAGCGAAGTTCCCTATACGCGCGCAACCCAGACGATCACAATTCGGTGGAGGGTCTGCGGGCGGCAATAGAATCGTCCTCATCCACCTCCGCAGAAAAGTGTTGCATCGGCGAGCCACATGACCTTCTTCACCGCGCTGATCCTCGGTTACTTGTTGACATGGCTGTTGATCCCATTCATTCTCCTGGCGAACAAGCGGCCGGCCGCCACCATCGCTTGGATCTGGGCGGTCGTGCTCTTTCCATTCGTCGGCCCCCTCTGCTACTGGGGATTCGGCGCGGAACGAATTCATCGCAGGCGCCTGCGGCGGCGAGCGCGATTCAGGATCGACGG
>CAZFZT010000110.1:0-7939 GCA_964523675.1 uncultured Isosphaeraceae bacterium | reverse complement strand
CGTATGTGAACGGCCAAGCCGTCGCCTGGTGCGAAGTCTCGCAGGCCACCATCGGCGCGCAACTCGGCGGGCAGTCCTTCAGCCAGATCGTCTTCTTCGAAACCGAGGACGCTTTCGAGCAATTCAAGACGGGCAACTTCGCGTTCTCCGCCAACGCCTCCGCCGTGGCGGCCCAGCATGGTGCCGGCGCGTCGGCCGATTACGAACGCGGCGTGGCCGTCTTCACCCTGCCGCGCGGCGGCCTGATGTTTGAGGCCTCCATCGGCGGACAGAAGTTCGACTATGAACCGATGTAACCTGATCCTGCGCGGCTTCCTCAGCAGTGGAAGAAGAACCACCCGCGCCTCGTCCTTCATACTGATCACCTTGGCGACCGCAATGGAACTTGCGTTCAGAATCATCCTTTCACCTATGATGCTTCACCCGCACGTACCGGACTCCCTCCGCTAGGATCACTCCCGACCGGCATTGCTGCCGGGTGTCGCTCGCGCAGCGAACGTCGTTGAGATGAGAGGTGAAGGATGAGGAGTGAAGAATGAACAATAGGAAGGGCGCGACTTCAGCCATGGCGCTGCTCGGCGCGATGGCCTTGGCTGGCTGCACTGCAACTGCGCCAATTGCGGAGCAGCGAGCGCAGCTGGTCGAGCATGCCGATGCAGCGCTCCTGACATTTCAGGAGGTTGATCCGACCCTCAGTCATTTCATTAACGAAGCACATGGCTATGCCGTCTTCCCACGTGTGACGCGCGGCGGTCTTGGAATCGGCGGCGCTCACGGCCGCGGCGTTGTGTATCGCCAGGCCCAGCCGGTCGGGTGGTGTGAACTCACCCAAGCGACCATCGGTGTGCAGCTCGGCGGGCAATCGTTCAGCCAGCTCATCTTCTTCGGCACCGCCGATGCCTTCGAGAATTTCAAAGCCGGCTCGTGGGCACTGGCTGCGAACGCCTCCGCTGTAGCGGCGCATCACGGAGCGGCTGGGGCGGCCGACT
This sequence comes from uncultured Isosphaeraceae bacterium, assembly GCA_964523675.1. GTDB lineage: Bacteria > Planctomycetota > Phycisphaerae > Phycisphaerales > SM1A02 > CAZFZT01. The sequence continues at coordinate 6,950 of CAZFZT010000110.1, read as the reverse complement.
ATGAACGAGGCGTCGCAGTTTTCATCCTACCGCGCGGCGGATTGATGTTCGAAGCAGCCGTCGGCGGGCAAAGGTTCACCTACGAGCCGATTCAGCAGAAGCAGACCCACGGACAGACCGAAGCGATAAGTCTTCACAATTAAAAAAACCATGCTTGCGAGAAGTTCGCAAGCATGGCTTATCGAGTCAGTTCCGATTCAAGAGAATCCAAAGAACGACGCTTTTTAGCGACGGCGACGGGTGCCGACGAGGCCGGCAAGACCCAACAACGCAAGCGCGCCCGGCGCGGGCACTGCCTGGTTCCACTGAATCGTGACGATTTCACCACCCGCAAGAATGTCGTTGGCCACCGCCGACCACGTAATGCCGGTGGCGTCCCATTCGACTACACCGATCGCATTACCGCTGGCATCCTTGGCGAACGCTTCGAGGATTGCATACGGTGAGTCGGGACTCTTGATGTTGAGAAGATCGACTGTCGAGGTGCCGGTGCCGAAAAAACCTATGTCATAGGCAGAGTAATCGATCACGATCTCGTAATCCCAACCTTCGCGATCACTCAGGTCAGAGCTGATCGTGATGGGGAAGAACTCCGGAGAGGTAATGGTGTTGCCGAACTGGTAACCCAGGAAGTTAATGTTCTCCGTAAAACCGCTGCCGCTGACGGTCTCGATCATGACGTCAAAGACATCGGGATCAGCCATTGCCGTCGTAGCGGACATCCCGACCACGCCTGCTGCGATAACCGCAGCACCAATGCGAATTCCAAACGTGCGATTGCTCATATCTCACTTCCTCCTCAACCCCGTTTTCGTTTCGGATGTGACCAGTGGGGCTCTGATCACATCACGTCTTGCAGACGGAACGTCCGCCACAAGTGTGCTCTGGGCACAACCGACTGCCGCCACAGTAAACCCGACGCACCGTCGATGCAAACAGAAATACTACAAAACGCCGACTCAGCAGGGAAGATTCGCAAGATCGCGCGTTTATCGGACACCTAACGATGAAAAGACAGCGCGCTACCGATGCCGCCGATGCTCACAAAGCGTTGCTTCCTCCCCACAATGAGCTTGCATGTCGTCTGGCGATCTTCCGCCGGCTACCGGTTCGAACTGCTTGGAGAACTCATCAGCGGGCAGCGGGATGTTTCGTCGCTTGCCCAGGCGATCGGCGCCAGTCTGTGTACGACCAGCCGGAACCTTCGCTGCCTGCGCGATCTGAAGCTTGTGCAGTATGAGAAGTCCGGCCTTCGCTCCCTCTACAGACTTGCAAAGCATGTGAAGGTGGAGGTTGAAGACGATGCCATCGCACTTACCTTCCCTGCAAGCGGGAACCGGCAGATGACCATTCGAATCTCATCGCATGATTCTTGCTGATGCAGACCATCCCGGCTGATCGTCTACTGTGGGTTGAGCATCGTTCGTCGTTCATGTCGACCCCCAGACGTACTGCATCGTCTGATCATCGGCACGCGTCTGCGCATCGGCGTCGTTCCAGTTGCCCAGCGAATCAAGGTCCCACTGACGGCTCTTCTGATCGCCGGTGGCATGGGTGAACGAGCCATCGCGGACGCCGCGCGCGGCTTCCTTCAGCCGGTGCAGGCCATCGTAGTCGAACTCATCATCGCGGTGCGTCCACGCCAGCGTGGCCGTGGTGTTGTAGCGATCGAGTCGATTCGAGGCAGCATCGTATGAGTGCGTGATCTCAACGATCGGCGGGATGTGCGGCTTGTCCTGCTCCGAATGCTTGCTGGGATTCGGCTGCTGGTGATCTTTCCACGGCTGGAAGTCGAAGTCCACCCACACGTGCCGCTGCACTATCTCATCCCCCAAATATAATCACTTTATTTGTTTTTAGCCAATGGCGGGTTTTCTGATCCACACTCCGGGCAGCGAACAACACCATCGGTAGCGTGGCCTATTAGTTCATATCCGCACATCGAACACATTCTATGCGGCCGATCGCTCTTATCTTTGCGATCCATTGCCGATCCAATAGCCACGCCAGCAGCAATCCCAATAAGTGGGAATAACGGAACAGTGCAACAGAAAAAAATCCCAGCGTTTCCTGCATCGCCTCCGCTGCGAGCGGCCGAGATCTTCATTAACAGCCACAATGGAAGGACTGCTACAATCCCCCCAAATACTGCGCCTGCAGGTATTAGAATCGATGTCCATCGACACCTCATCCGGATCGAGAGGAGTGTGATGGTAACCACCAGTATTCCATGGAATACTGCCCAGAATTGCCAAGTAAATAGGACCAATTTATCCCTTCATATCACTTTATCCCAGGAGGACTGATGGGCCCACAAACCTCGAGGAAACCGTATAACCACATTTTGCCATAGGCCCTGCCAGGCTCCGTTACCGCGCAGCCAGCAATGCACGCCACGGCAGCCCTGTTACAGGCGGAACAAGCGTCCCCTTGAGTACCGAGCCAGCTATCGGATGTACAACCATAATCCAAATAGCATTGGTTATGTGTTATACAGCAGCCCTTAGCGCATGGCGCGGCATTCAACAAACTAGCAGGCGAACTGCAAATGAACTCCTGTGATGCTGCGCCAAGACCCCTTCGTGGCTCGCAGTCTCTAAGGTATCTCGGCAGATTATGAGTAATGCATGCTTCAACCCAGCTATCGGTCCGAGTATACATCGGCGTATATTCGGCCTGTCTGCAACAGTGTTCAATGAGCGCGTCTTTGATCCACTCGCAATCATGTGTAGTTGAGACGTCGGGAAATTTGAGTTGCATGCGTTCCACGCACGTTAGTCTTGGCTGCCACCCGTCTGCAGGGGTCATCTCTGGAGGACAATGGCCACCTGTCCCTCGCGGATCGACTAACATCGGCCGACTCCTCACATACTCATACAACCCCATCCCATCAACGTATCCGAGCGGGTCACGTTCCAGCCAGCGACCCAGCCCCGGCTCGTAGTGACGATGCCGCACGGTGTACAAATAACCATTGTCCGCGCCGGGGCTCTCGGCGTTGAAGATGTAGCCGCAGTAGCCGATGATGTTGTCGGTTGTTGAAAGTTGCCCATCTGCGGCGGCGGCACCCCAGTGGCCGAACAGCATCGTGAGGTCATCGCTGTCAACAGCGCCGTCGCGATCGAGGTCGCCGAGGCCGTAGTTGCCGGAGTTGCCGTTGAGCGCGTTCATGTCGGGCACGCCGGTCGCGCCGTCGCCGTTGAGATCGCCGGCAAGATGATGCCGGGCCTTGCCGTAGGCGCTGTACGAGATGCGCTCCACGATCTCGGCGGTATCGTCGGTGATGATCGCAACGGTCGAGAACTGCGCATCGGTGAGGTGGTACCAGGTTTCCATACCCGGGCCGTCAAGGCGCGTCTCCCGCCGCGCGATGATGTCATCAATGTAACGCGGCCCCCACACGTACTGCATGTGGCGGTCATCAGTTGATGACTGCGCCGACCAGTCATCGTCGATGCGCTCTTCCAACAATTGCCAGTTCGCCGAGTAGTACATGAGCCGCTGCTGATCGCCAGAGAACAGGTAGGTGCGCTTGAGGGTGCGCCAGTTGAGGCCATTGTAGCGGTACTCGGAGCGCAGCGTCTTACAACATCTGCGCCAAAGAGCCCGACGCTTATACTCCGGCTCCGAACCCAACAGCGACTCGACATACTGCTGCATCTCGAAAACGTCACGTCCACTCGCCTTATGCGGGTCAGCGAATCTGCGAGCAGCAAGTTCGCGAATTCCATTGCCTTCATTATCGGTTACATTGATGTCAGCACCCAACTCTACCAAAGCACGCAAGGCCAAAGTCTGGCCGGTCGCGGCGGCCGACAGCAGTGGAGTTCGCCCGGATACATCGCACGCATCGATTTTTGCGCCGGCATCGAGCAGACGTCGCAGTAGGCTTTCTGATTCCTCCATTACAAAGACCTTGCCAGCAGCGAGATGCAATGGAGCTTCGCCGTCATTATTGGTCGCATTGGCGTCGGCTCGCTCGTTCAGTAGGTCTTCAACCAGCGTAGACGCATGCTCACAGTATATTGCTAAATGCAACGGCGAATTTCCCTCCCTGTCACGCGCATTCGTAGTCGCGCCGCTGGCCAACAAGACCTGCGTTAATGTAGCGTTGCATACAGCAAGATGCAGCGGTGTGCCAGCCCCGCACTCCCAATTTACGTCAGCCCCGTGATCGAGAAGGGCTCGTGCCATATCCAAATCATCCCTGCCACACGCAAGATGCAGCGCAGTGCAGCCGAACTCATTGGGGAAGTTGACATCCGCTCCTCGCTCGATGAGAGCCAAGCCAAACTCGGTACTGCAACCCAGCCCCCAAAAAAGCGGGGGAGCGCCCCCTTCCGGGTTACAATTGAAATGGCTGTCGTATTCGCTAACAAAGTGATCGACAAGATCGAGATTGCAAGACGACACTGCGCGCACAAGCGCATGGCATGATTGCAGATACTCACGGGCACCTTCTTGATCAGCGATATTGGCCACCAATTCCGCGTCCCCAAGCTTCAATAGATGATCCAAGAAAATTGCTTCACTGTCATCGCTCAATCGTACCACTGTATTCCACTGTACATCACAGCGACCCAAGATGACCAGGATGGTATCGCGATCTTTTGTGTTGATCGCACGAACGAGTTCATCCATGGCAATATCGGTCCTGCCCTTACCGCATCCCGACATCATCACTAGTGTTAGCAAAGCCACAACAAATGCCGTGAATCGAAGAAACTGCATGTCCATTCTCGCTCTCATCGTTTAGGGTGGCGAACATACCCCCGGCGTCGCTTCGGGCCAATCGTGCCATGTGGATCAGTGGGATCTCCTTCCAATGCATCTTGGATACATTTTACAATCTCCCCTGGCCCAACATTCGTTCCTTGGGGGTCCACAATGTCATCCTTGGCCGTCTTGCATGGGTAGTACGACACCGGCTTAGTCCACTTCCCTTCATTCGGATCCGCGTCACATCCACCCAGCAGCGGATGGGGCAGTTTTTGCCACCAGTTCCTTGAGTCGCATTCCGTACACTCCTCGAATACGATTCGGACATAAGTGTCAACGCCATTCAAGCCCCGGAGGCTGAAGAATTGATGGAGTACGCGCCTTCGCGTCTCGTCATCAACCTTAGGAATGGACTTCCCTGGAATCTGTCCCGCCAGCCATTCAAGCCAGTCATCGATCGATCGAAACTTGGAGATGTCATAGAGAGTCTTGGCCAGGTTGATCCAATCTATGACATCCTCGAACAGTCCTATGTCATCCAGGAACTCATCGAGCTGCTCATCATACCACGGGTCGAATCCCGTAGGCACTTGCTTCACACCTGCGAATCTGGGATTGCGCGGCTCAGGATCCACGCTTCGATCACAATCGCACTCCAAGCCGAGCGGATCAGCAAGGAAGGATGGGGCGCCCCGCACATACTCATACAAACCCATCCCATCGACATACCCGAGCGGATCGCGCGTCAACCACCGTCCGAGATCCGGCGCGTACACTCTGAAGCGCACGGTGTACAACCCGCCCCCCGCGTGCTCGGCGTTGAACACGTAACCCGCGTAGCCGATGATGTTGTCGGTCGTTGACAATTGACCTGCCGGCAGCGCGGCATCGAGGTCGGCGCTGAGAATGCTGCGGTCGGTGGTCGTCACGGTGCCATCGCGATCGAGATCGCCAATGCCGTAGCCGTCAATGTGGGCCATGAGCAGCGCGCTATCCGCGGTGGTCGTCGCGCCGTCGCCATTCAGGTCCGCCAAACGATGATGCCGTGCCTTGCCGTAGGCGTCGTAACTCACGCGCTCGATGAGGGCAGCGTTGTCATCGATGATCGCGACGGTCGAGAACTGGGCATCGGTGAGGTGGTACCAGACGTCTTCATAGGTAATGTCCGGCGAGTCGTTGCCGAAGTTGCTGTTCTGCAGCCGCGCGATGATGTCATCAATGTAACGCGGCCCCCAGATGTACTGCATGTGGCGATCATCTGTTGACGACAGCGCAGACCAGTCATCGTCGATGTGCTCTTCAAGCAGTTGCCAGTTGGCGGAGCAGTACATGATGCGCCGGACGGTGGGAGGTCGATTCTCATCCGGTAACTTGCCAGATGAAGCATAACGGCTATTCCGACCCCGCCGGTCGGCACGGCCGTGAGCGTCAACCCTGATTGCCGCACACCCTAACAAAAAACATCCGAAAATTTTGCGAACCGGGCTTGACAGCAGCCGACAAGTTGTGCATCCTATCACGTACCGAACATTGACCTCTTGGAAAGGGACTGCTATGGTGAGCACAGCGACGGAAGTGAAGAAGAACGGTTCAGTCAACTCCTCCAGCAGAAAGGGTGCCGACGTGGCCATGATCGAGGATAAAGGCAAACTGCAGGCGCTTGAGCGGGCGCTCGGCCAGATCGAGAAGTCCTTCGGCAAGGGCTCGATCATGCGGCTTGACGGCGATGCGCTCAACGTCATTCCCGGTATCTCCACCGGCGCCATCAGTCTCGATCTTGCGCTGGGCGGCCGGGGCGTGCCGCGCGGCCGGGTCATTGAGATCTTCGGGCCGGAATCCTCAGGTAAAACCACCCTCGCGCTCACAGTTGTGGCGAATGCGCAGAAAGCCGGCGGTGTTGCGGCCTTCATCGACGCTGAGCACGCGCTTGATCCTTCATGGGCGAAGAGAATCGGCGTGAATCTCGAGGAAATGCTCGTCTCGCAGCCCGACACCGGCGAGCAGGCCCTCGAAATCTGCGAACTCCTCGTGCGCTCGAATGCGGTGGATGTTGTCGTGGTGGACTCCGTGGCTGCGCTCATTCCCCGTGCGGAAATTGAAGGCGAGATGGGCGATACGCACGTCGGCCTTCAGGCGCGCTTGATGAGCCAGGCCCTGCGCAAGCTCACCGGCGCGATCGCCAAGAGCGACACCACCGTCATCTTCATCAACCAGATTCGCGAGAAGATTGG
>CAZFZT010000109.1:0-7966 GCA_964523675.1 uncultured Isosphaeraceae bacterium | reverse complement strand
CCACGGAGGGCCACGGAGAGCCACGGAGAGGGGCTGAAGTTGTATGAGTTGATGCGAAGCCCGCGGTCGCATCTGCATCGCCACGTGAATCAACGCCACCAAATCCTTGCTCTCCTCCGTGGCCCTCCGTGGCCCTCCGTGCTTCATCGCCCTTGGTGGTCCGCCGTGTTGAACCGCCCTGCGAAGTGAGCAACCGGATCACCGGGCCGGCAGCGAGTGCGCCGATGACGTAGGCCACAGCCGTGACGATGAACAGCACATAGTTGCGCGCTTCGCCGAAGCCGTAGGTGTGCTTGGCGATGAACGAGAGCCCGCTCCACAGAATCCCGGTGCCCAGCGAAGCGGTGAACGTCAGCGCAAGGATCGCGCGGAGGGAGGAGGCGTTACGACCAGAGGCAGTGCTGGGGCGCAAAACCATAGCCGCACATGGTACGGCGATGCATCACGTCAATGCTCGAAATAGAGGCACCTTGGTCTATGGCGCTTCGTGCCCAGCACCGGCTGGCGCATGAGCATCATGAGCGTTCGACGCTGCTCTGTTGCGAGCGACCGCCTCCTCTCCGATCACTTCGACAAGCAGAATGAGATACTCCTCTCGCAAGACAGTTCGATCCTCGAGCAGGGGCCTGAGCGCTTCGGAAAGGAACTGCCGCCGGTAGCCGCGGAGCCCTTCCGCGGTCCGATCGCCCCACTCGATACAGAATTCCTCAAGTTCGTTGCAAATCCGGCTGTAGCTCGCCGCGTACTGAGCCGAGAGCGACGTCACTTTTTCTTGCTTCTCATGAGGCACGCTCTGATCCGTCAGCACCGACGCAAACAACTCGTGCAACCGATTTGTGTCGGGATACAATTCGGGGAACGCAGCTCCTTTCGCCTTGGCTCGAAACTGCGTTGAAGCGTCCCTTGACAGCAGTTGCTCGAACTGTGCAACCGTATCCTCTGTGAGCCGGCGAATGCTCCTTTCGCTATCGACAAGACGCCGGCGCAAATGGTGATACCTCGCAGCCCCGCGCTCCGCAGAGATTGCCCCCTCAGCCATGGCAATCCTGTTCTCAGCCAACTGCTCCTGCACTTCAAAGGCCAGATCAGCGCGGTCACAGACGAGTGATGTCAACCGCACCTCATAATCTGCAAGGAGTGCCTCGACCTCGCGCTGTTCCTGCACGGTCGCCAGATTCGATACTTCATTCCAGATGTCGCGCAATTCGATCTCGGTCCATCGTGCGGAACTATGAAAAGTTCGGCAGTTCCGCCGCGTTGCTTCATGCTGAATGATCGGCACGCGATCGCGCTGCTCGTCCGAGAGAATCGGCTCAAGCAGAAGGATGAATTCATGTTCGATCGCGGTCAACTCACGGCGGAGGCGCTTGCTCGCCTGATTCATTCGACGCATGACTCGTAGCAGTTCAGGACTCGAATGACCGTGCTCGGCCCATGCCTGCCCGAATTCGACACTATGTTCGAGGTAGCGAGGCGCTTCACGATCAAGATAGGCATTGTGTTGCTCGACGAAGCGACCATACATCGTCGTCATGAATTGCGATTGAGGTTCTGATGCACCGAGTATTCGAGCCCACTCGAACACATCAAGTTCAGTCAACGGCTGCTCGGGGACAATAAGATTCACCCCTCCACCTTGAACCTGCGCATAGTCCCCGATACTGCGAAGTTCCTCCGCAGGTGGTTCAACAACACCCACCATAAACCCTAGCAACGAAAGCCAGATGATCGATGCCATGATAACCTCCAAACCTCTCCGCTTGAAGACACCCTTGAGGACACGGCCGGAGAATAATCAATGCCGTAGAATATGCAACGGCGCATTGGAACAGTAGCAGTAACGGCGAATTCACGCGGCGGGTAAACTTCAAGTCACGGAGCGGGGGTCAGATGGGGCTCTGTTGATTTTGACTTCAGCTCTTCGGTAGGATTATCGACATACTCTGCTGCGCATCGCGGCTCAACGGGGTTGAACTCTGGTCCCTTCGTTCTGCCGTCTGCTCTCCTCCGTGGCCCTCCGTGGCCCTCCGTGGTGAACCGAAAATGGCCATGCGGTGCATTGCAATTGAATTGCCCTGCCCTCGGACCGGGGGCTAAGTGGATGTGGCGCGGGCTTCGCTTTAGCTCACTTCCGTCTCGCGCAGCATCTCTTCCGGGACATCGGCGAGTTTGCGGCCGATGAGGCCGACGTAGTGCAGTTTCTCGCCGGTGACGGAGACGCGGTGGCAATAGCGATGCTGCGCGTGGACTTCAATGCAGCCGCTGGAGATGAGTGATTGCACCAGCCGGGCGAAGCCGGTGGGATCGCTGTCGGTGAGGAAGTCCTCCTTGATGGCCATGGCGATCCAGCCGGGCGTTTCGATGGCTTCGATGGCGCGGGCCAGGGCGCGCGGCGGAATGTCGCCGAAGCCAAGCGCTGCGACGGTGATGAGGCAGTTGCACTTCGCCCCGTCAAGCCGCTGCGCTTGTTCATCAGTGAGATCGCACAGGTCAGCGACGAGGTAGTCGTCATAGACCTCCGGCCGATCGCGCTGGGCTGCGTCCTTCGCTTCCTTAAGTAGGTCGATGCCGATGATGTGATTCACTCCGATGTCGCGCAGAGCTTCAGCCACCACGCCGTTGCCGGCGCCGAGGTCGAGGACGCGCAGGTCGCTGGTTTGATCGGGCCAGTCGGACATGACGCCGGAAAGCATCTGGACGATGCGGCGTGGCGAGGAGCACTTGAGCGCGTGATAGACGAGCCCCTCGTAGAGGCCGGGCACCTTGAACATCTCGTCGTAATCGTGAATGCGCAGCCGCCTCCAGCCGGAGTCGGTCTGATACTCGAACCATTCTTCATCCTGATCCCAGCGCTCACCTGGGCCGGGCGGCTTGGGCAGGCGGATCGTGAGGCCTTCGTATTGGGTCGTTCGTTCACGCTGAAGCGGCTGTTCACCAATGGGCACGTTCGTGGCTCCTTTACAAAGATCGCTGAATCCGGCTGGGATCGGCCGTCGAATGATGACTAGAATGGTCAATTATGACTGTTCGGTCATGATTTGTCAAGCGGCTTTCCGACCCGATACTGCTGATTCATGTCCTCGCAACCTGTGCATCTTCCTCTTGGTCATCTCGCCGAGCCGCTCGGCCGTCGGCAGCGGAAGGCAGCTGCGACCCGCCGCAGTTTGCTCGAAGCGGGCCTAGCACTTTTTGAGTCGACGCCGCTGGCGCTGATCTCCGTGCAGGACATCACCGACGGCGCGGATGTCGCCAAGGGGGTGTTTTATCTGCACTTTCGCAGCAGAGATGACTATTTACTGGAGTTGTGGCGCGAGGTGCAGGGGCTGTTTCTTGAGCGAGTGGAGGCAGCGATGGCCGGTCGCAAGTCACTGCGTTCACGGGTTGAAGCGCTGATTCGCATCTATGCCGACCTGCCACGTTCATCTCAGCGCGAGGTGATGTTCTGGATGCGCATGAGTTCCTACATCGTCGATGAGATCGGCCAGCCGGGCAATCTGCTCTCTCTGCGACAGGCGTACTTTCAGAGTCTCGCTGAACTGCTGTGCGGCCAGGCGACGCAGGAAGCGCTCGACATCGCCGGCACCATCGACGCCTGCTGCTGGGGATTGATTCGGCACCAACTCGCGCTGAAGATGGAGCCGCTGCCGGATGAGGCGCTGCTGGCGCGGGTGCTGCCGAGTGTGAAGCAGATGCTTCGCCGGCCGGATCAGGGTGCTGCCGTGTAGGTCAGCTTCCGCTTCCGCAGGGATCATCAACCTTCAAGGTTCACAGCATCCAACCTCATCCCCTCTGTGGCTCGGAGTTTACCCGCTGTGGCGAGTGGCCCTCCGAGTTGAACACTTCGGCACGTGGCTGCGCCATCATTGTGACTGAGCGTCAGGCGGCTGCAGAATCGCCTCAAGCAGCCCGATGAACCGGCTGTCAAACTCCTTCACGTCTGCCACGTGCTCGGCGATATGCTGTTCCATCTCCCGACGCTTGGCCGTCACGGTGCCGTCGAATCGTGCCTCCGTGAGACGATCGGATCGCCGAATCAACTCCTGAACGAGTGACCGCAATTGCACCGCGTGAGCTCCCGCCAGATCGGCCAATTCCTCGCGCTGCTCCTCGCTGAGGTCTTCGAGTTCGCGCGCATCGGCAAGGCGGTCCCGAAACTGCAGACCACCAATTCCTGCTGCGCGGAGCACCGAATCTTCATATGCGCTGCGCAATCGCTCGCGCTGGTCGTCAGGAAGCGCTGCGCCGAAGGCGGCAATGAAGCGACGATTGATGTCGCGGATGCGCCGATCCGGCCGTATCTCCTCTCGACGCTCCCGTAAAAATGCATCCTCGCCTTGTGGATGAGGCCCAATCCAGACCTTCTCTCCGTCAGTCATCCGGCGCTCCGCCAGCGTGCGCTGCCAGCGTCGAGCACGCTGAATGGCTGATTCGGCCCGCGCGACAAGCGCCTGATCCATCTCTGATGAATACGTCAGAAGCAGATTAGCAATCTCGGATTCCTGAAGATCGAGTTGGTTTTGCTCCATCACCCCCTCGATCAGCGCGATGAGATCGATCGGCTGTTCAATGAACCGGGTTCGTGCCGCAAGCCACCGCTGGCGGTTGAATCGCTGAAGAAACGTACTCCACTGCTCGATCTGCGACTCCGAGAGGATGCTCCGCACATTCTCAAGGAATCGCTCATCGAGCGCTTCCTGCTCATCGGCAATTGGCGCAAGCGCTTTCTCTCGCTCGATGTCCATCTCAGCGCGCGCCAGTGTTCCTTTGTCCAGACGCCTCATTCGCTGCGTAAACTCATCTCGAATCTGCTGTCCTCGCTCAACAAGCGCCGCAAAACTTGCCCTATGCTCTCGCGCGATACGATCCACCTGTCGGACCTGCGCGTCCGAGAGTGCAAAATGGTTGGCGATCTGCTCGAGAAGCGCCGGCTCAATCCATGATTGCAGCGGCCTCTCGTGACCCGGCTCCCATGGAGTGTACGATTCCCGCGACCATGCGCTCGTGTTCGTGAGCGTGCAGAACATCATGACGGCCAACGCCTTTCGGCCGGCCCCGCATCTGAAACGCAACTTCATGACCCAATTGTACCCCGCGTATCTGTGTTGCAAGCCCGCCGTAAGAGTGCGTCAACCGCCATCGCGGCTACGATGTAACGGTGCGGCGCCGCGCCCAGCATCGCCGGTCCGGCTTACGACCATGCTCTCCACCTCCGACATCTTCGGCCGGGACCGCGCTTTGATCGGCATGGTGCATGTGCAGGCGCTGCCGGGCACGCCCAGGCATGCGATGCCGCTGCGCGAGATCGTTGCGCAAGCGGCGGATGAAGCGCGGCTGCTCGCTGATGCCGGCTTCGATGCGATCCTCATCGAGAACATGCACGATGTGCCGTACCTGCGCCAGAACGTCGGGCCGGAGATCATCGCGGCCATGACGGCCGTCGGCGATGCGGTGCGCGAGGAAGTCTCGTGTCCGCTGGGTGTGCAGATCCTAGCCGGTGCGAACTCCGCTTCGCTTGCGGTGGCGCATGCGGTCGGCGCGCAGTTCATTCGCGCTGAAGGGTTTGTCTTTGCGAGCATAGCTGATGAGGGGTTGATCGATCAGGCCGATGCCGGGCCGCTGCTGCGCTATCGAAAGCAGATCGGCGCGGAGAATGTTCGCATCCTTGCGGACATCCGGAAGAAGCACTGCTCACATGCGATTACCGGTGACATTGATGTGGGCGAGAACGCCAAGGCCGCGGAGTTCTTCGGCGCAGATGGCGTCATCATCACCGGCATTGCGACAGGGCAGGCGATCAAGATCGATGATCTGGGCTGCGCGAGGGTGGCGACGAAGTTGCCGCTGCTCGTGGGCTCAGGCGTCACGCCGCAGAGTGTTGAGGATCTGTTTGCCTATGCCGATGCCCTCATTGTGGGAAGCTGGTTCAAGACCGACGGCCTGTGGAGCAATCCCCCGGATGAGCAGCGCGTGCGCCAATTGGTGAGCGCGGTCAAGAAATGTCGCTGAGCGTCATCGCTTGCGGCGCAGGTGTCCGATTTCGACGTTTCGACGTTTCGACGTTTCGACGTTTCGACGTTTCGACGTTTCGACGGGCCGGGAGTCTATTGGCACGTTCCCCACGCGCTGAGCAGCGCCAGAAGATCGGGCACGCCGACCGTCTCATCGGCGGTCATGTCAGCGGCTTCGCATTCCGGCGAAACAGATCCCCAACAACCGAGCAGGATGAGCAGGTCCGGCACGCCGACGGCACCGCTCTTGTCGAGGTCTCCGGGACAGGGCGGAACAGCGACATCGCCGCCGACCCAGAAGCCGCCGAAGATCGTGAATTCACCGCCGCTCATGGCACCGGCATCGTGCTGACCGATCGTTCCGGTGAGCTCGAAGCCGCCGCCGGTCGACGTACCGCCGCCACCGTCGATGGTGTGCCAGGTGAGGTCAAAGTCATCTCCGGGCGCGGCGAAGCCACTTGACGGAGCGGCGCAGAAGACGAGCGCGAGTGCAAGCGCCCATGGCTGCATTGCGACACGGCCATTGGAACGCGGAACGAGCGTTCTCATTGGTTTGCGGGAGTGTGTCATCGGTTAACTCCTCTCTGGCTTGAAATGACTTCCTGGACGAGTTCTTGCAACTGCGCCAATTCATCGCGCAGCGCGGCGATCTCGGCGTCCTTCTCTGCTCGCAGTTCTTCGATCTGCGCGTCCTTCTCGATGCGGAGTTCGCGGAGCGCTTCAATGAAGATTGCGGTGACGCCTCGTTCAGTTACATACAAATACCCTTCATGGTCCTGCTTGACCCAGTTGGGGAACACCTCCTGCACCTCCTGTGCGAGCAAGCCGATCTGCCTGCCGGGAATTCCGAACCGAGTTTCAATCGCGCTCTCATCGTACTCAAACTCGTACCCATTCAATCTCAACAGACGATCAAGCATGCCACCGTACTTCGAGATCGCAACGATCTCGCGTTTGAGCCGTGCGTCTGAAAAGTTCGCCCATGATCCGCCGCCGGGCTTAGCGGCATCGCCATTTACGGCAAGCATCATGGATCCGACATTCGTCGCGCCGATGCCGACGCCACCGGCTTTCTTGATGACGAAGTGCGATCCGAACTCGGAGTCGGCATCGAAGATGGCGAAGTCGTCATTGTTTCCGACCGCGACATCCCAGCGGCCGCTTTGAACATCGTTGATAAGGCGAATTGCCGCGCCTCCAACGCCATTGCCAAGCCGCTGGATCTTCATGGCGACAAACTCGGGGCTCATAACGCTTATCGTGCCGCCCGGTGCTTCGCTTGTATGCCCCACCGCGAGACTGAATGCATGAAAGAAATCCGCGTGGCCATTGATCATTACAAGTTCCAGAACATACCCCTCCTCATTGCGCATCACGAGCGAATTCGGAGTGGTGACCGAACTGCCGGTGGTATGTGTGTTGGCAATCGTGCCGGTGGAGATCTCGCTGGCATTCAGGTTGGTCAACCCCGCTCCGGTGCCCGAGAACGTACCGTTGATTACATTGTCGGGGTTCAACAATGAAAGTGCGTTCGGGTACGGACCGGTCAAACCCTGTGGTTCGACTGCACCTGCGGTCTGGGCCCGAATGGCATATGGCGAGTGCGTGACCTCTTGCCGGGGCGAGAGCGTCGTATTCCCGACTTGCACTTCAAGCCAGAGCGCGGAACCGTCGAACACGGACGTGCCGAAGTTGAGGTCAATCGTGAACCTGCCATCGTCGCTGAACGCATCGAAATCGTTTGCAACCACCTCCGGGCCGACCTGCGCTCCGCCTGTCGGAGCATTGAAGAGCCGAAACTTCAGGTCAACCGGGCCGGCAGCCGCACTGCCGTCTTTCTCCAGAAGTCCCTGATATGAGATATCGTTCTGCGCAGGTGCGATCGCATGCCCTGCACATGGGACGAAAATCGCTGCCGCAAGGGCCGCCAACATGCCAAGCCGCCATGAATCATCAAT
>CAZFZT010000108.1:0-8001 GCA_964523675.1 uncultured Isosphaeraceae bacterium | reverse complement strand
CGACACCGAAGCTGGACAGGCGGCCAGTTTCAACCTCCTGAAGCAGCACGATGTACCCGTCATTCTCACCGGCACGCACCGCATGCCCTCGCAGCGGCACGATGCCTACGACCAGCCGTTCACCTTGCCGCTCAAACTCCACGAAGCGGGTGTGCGCTGGTGTCTTGCATCAGGTGCGCGCGCAGCGCATGAGCGCAATCTCAATCACATGGCCGGCACCGCCGCGGCCTACGGTCTGCCCAAGGACGAAGCGCTGAAGTCCATCACGCTTCATGCGGCGAACATTCTCGGCATCGGCGAAACGCACGGCTCGATCGAAGTCGGCAAGGCGGCGACGCTCATCGTCACAACCGGCGACCCGCTGGAGATCGTGACCGACACAATGGTCGCGTTCATCGACGGCCGGCGCATCGACCTGGGCAGTCGGCACAAGGCGCTGTATGAGAAGTACCGCGAGAAGTACAAGCAGCTCGGCCCGATGGAGTGAAACGTCGAAAAGTCGAAAAGTCGAAAATGGTTGTTTAGCCGCGATGCGCAGCGGAGCGCGGCTGTCGCTCAAACGCGATCTTTCCATGAAAAAAGCCGCGGACTTCCGCCACGCGGCACTTTTCGACGTTTCGACGTTTCGACGTTTCTTACAGGTCTTCAAGCAACCGATCGATCGCCATGTCGAGTTTGTCCTGCGTTTCGTAGCTTCCTTCCTGGATGGCCTGCCGCACCGCTTCGATGCGATCGAGGCGCATATCCGGCATGCGGCGGAGCTGGTCGAGCAGCCGCGCATGCTCAGACAATTCCACACGGTCACGGTCGGCCGCACCCTCCGACCGGGCGTGATTCACCTGGCCGTTTGCGCTCGGGCTCAGATATGAGCTGGTTCGATTGAGCGGCCCCACCGGGTTGCCGTGGCCGTAGCCAATGGACGAGAGGTCGGTCATGAACAAAGAACTCCTTTCTGCATGATGGGCAAAGATTGCGCGTACGACAACGTTCGATCGCTTGGCGCGAACGACTCCGACTGATCGTGCGCGGAGTTCCGGCTGACCACATGGCGGCGAGTCTTCCCTGGCTCGCACATCCGGCGGCGCGTCGCGGCGCGGCCGGGCCGATCGTGGGGCGGGGCCTTCCAGGCCGTGACGCTTGGGGAAGCCCGCTGCACGCCGGTACTATCGTCGCGGCGAATCGGATTCCTTGAACTTTACGAAAAACCCTGTTTCTCGCCTGTTTTTGGCCATATCGGGCGGTCTATACTCCCCACCTGCGTCCCCATAAATCAGGAAACGAGCGGAACTCGACAGGGGATCGATTCGGAAGAATGGATTCCGGTCAATGTTCAGGAATTGAACGAAGATGATGAGGATGATGCAATCACCACGCTCGCTTGCAACGCTTCTGGCAACAGCGATCGCCGTCACACTCTGCGGCTCGTGCAATGAGCAGCGCAACACCGCTGACCGCAGCGCGACGCCTCGCGTGTCCGCCTCCCAGCTCGCTGCAGCCGGCATTCCAGATGACGAACTCGATCTCGGCGACACCTGGACCGGCTCTCTCGAACCCGCGCAGCGCCGAGGCGCGCCGCCGCGCTCCGGAGCGCGCGCACAGGCCCGGCAGTCAGCGCCGCAGAGCGCTTCAGGCAGCGCGGAAAGTGCGCCATGGAGCATCGTTCTCAATACCTTTTCAGGTGAAGGTCATGCCGAGCATGCGCGGACAATGATGGCCAACCTCGGCAACATCGCGCCACAACTCCTTGATCGCGCTCACATCCGCTCGACCGACCGCGGCTCAATGGTGCTCTACAGTGCGTATCCCGATCCTGATGATCAGCGCGCCAAACGCGACCTCGAAATGGTCAAGGCCATCACGTTTCGAGAAATGCAGGTCTTCCCTCGCGCGTTTCTGACGCGCGCCGGCGCGGTCGCCCAGCGTGACGATGACCCACTTGCGCTCATGACGGTGCGCCAGCGTCACCCGAACGTCAATCCGCTGTACACGCTCCAGGTGGCGGCATGGTCCGACCTGGACTCGGGGCAGATGACTCCTGACGAAGTGCGCCGCAAAGCAGAAGCGTACGCGCAGGAACTGCGCGCCAAGGGCTACGAAGCGTACTTCCATCACGAGCCCGGCTCGCGAACGAGTTCCGTCACCGTGGGGCTCTTCGACCGCACGAGCTACGACGTCCGAGAAGGTATTCTCGATCCCGCCTTGCATCGCCTCTTCGAGCTGTTCCCCGAACATTTGCTCAACGGCGAGCCGGCACTCGAATTGATCGACCGGTTCAATCCCAAAAAGGGCACCCATCCGCAGGCGCCCGTCCTCGTGCTGGTGCCGCTCAAGTAAGCGTTCTGATCAGACGGCCTGCGTTCGTGGACGGCCTTTGACGGCATGTTCGACGGCAAAACGCAGGGCTCTTCGCTCCCATCCGAACCCTGACCGGTTCGGCAGCCGTACCATCGTTTCCATTCGGCCGGAGTGCTGTCGCTGTGTCGCCGATATCGAGGACGAGCATGGCCCTTCGCCGTGGAGGAATACGGATCGAGAGAGATGGAACAAGTGACGCCCCACATCCCTGAGGAGCATCCGGTCGAGCCGCCGACGCCGCGCGCCGACACGGGGGGCGAAGCGGTCGACGTCGATCAGCGGGCCTTTGTGGGTCCGATCATTTTGGCGGCACTCTTCACCCTCGTATTCTGGGAGTTTCTCTGGCGGCAGGTCCGCTTCGCCATCACCGAGCAGGCCGACTGGGGTCATACGCTCGTGATCCCGGCGATTGCGGCCTACTTCGTGTATCGCCGGCGCGATGAACTCAAACGCACACCATTCCGCACCACCTGGCTTGGACTGCTTCCGCTCGTGCTTGGCATGGCCGTGTACATGTTCGCCACCGTCGGGCCACAGGCATTCAATCACCACAATCTCAAAGGCGCCGGCTTCGGCATCTCACTCTTTGGAACCGTTCTCCTTTTTACGGGACCGGCGGCCGTGCGATGGTTGTACTTCCCGATCGCGTACCTCATCGTGTTCGGGCAGACGATCTCCAATCAGGTCATGCACATCGTGACCTACAGGATGCAGGACATCGCAGCGCTCGGGGCGGAGAAGATGTTCCTGCTGCTCGGGATGGACGCCACGCGCACCGGGAACGTCGTCACGCTCTTCTACAACGGCGTGGAGCATCCGCTCAACATCGCGGAGGCGTGCTCCGGCATGCGCATGCTTATGGCGTTCCTCGCGCTGGGCGTGGCCATGGGCTATACGGGCCTGCGCTATAACTGGCAGCGCGTGCTCATTGTCATCCTTGCTGTTCCAATCGCGATCTTCGTGAACGTGCTGCGCGTGGTGACGCTGGGCTTCCTGAGCATTTTCAATGCCGACTTTGCCGCTGGCGATTTCCATACGTTCGTGGGGTTGGTCTGGCTGGTGCCCGCGTTCCTGCTGTTTCTGGGCGCGATGTGGGTGGTGAAGATGTTTGTGATTGAGGATGATTCGAAGACGATGGCCCCCTCACTGGCTACGGCTTCCGCATCCCCACGGGCCGGCGGCGCGCTGCTTGACAGCGGTGCTCGCCGCGCGTTCATCGTGGCGAGCGCAGCCCTTTTGATCACCGGCGTCGGGTTCCGCATAGCCGTCAATCAGCTGAGCATCTATCTGACGAAACTACCCGTGGACCTGCGCGAAAAGTTCCCCACGATCCCGCGCACACTGAACAACTGGCAGGCCGCGGGGGCCGATCGGCAGTTCGATGCCGCTCTTGTCGAAACCCTGGGCACCGATGAGTACCTCGATCGCACCTATGTCTGGCGCGAGTCGAGGAATCCGCTGGGTGCTGCAACTTCCAATGCTTCGCCGGCCGGCCGCGACGCGCCGACCCTGCCGGTCAATGTTCACCTGGCGTACTACACCGGCATGATTGACGCCGTGCCCCACATCCCTGATCGATGCTTCGCAGCAACTGGGATGGCGAGGGTGGGCACGCCCAAGGTGCTCGATGCGCGGGTCGATTCCTCGACCTGGCAGATCGATCCCGATGGCGCAGTACACCATGCGACCGGTAAGCCGTACCGCACCATGAGCTTCCCCCATCGCATCACCGGAAGGCCAGTCACCGTGCGGTTACCCCTCGGGGTCACGGAGGGCCCTGACGGCATGAGTGGATCAATCCAGGTGCGGACGACCGAGTTCCGTGTTCCGGAGCGGCCCGATTCTCGCGTGTTTGCAGGATTTTTCTTCATCGCCAATGGTCAGATGACGCCTTTTCCGCTGGAAGTGCGGTCATTGGCGTTTGATTGGACCGACAAGTACGCTTATTACTGCAAGGTGCAGTTCACCATGGAGGGCGGCCGCGACTTCGATCACGCGGCTTTTGAGGAGCACGTGGGCAACCTGCTCAATGAACTTTTGCCCGAAATCATGCGCTGTCTGCCCGATTGGGCCGAAGTCGAAGCCAGCAGCGCGAACGTCGCTGACACTCCTGATTCCTGATCGTCCGTTCCACGAACAGAACCGCCACGTCCATCCATCAACCCCTGACCGATCATTCATCACCTTTCTTTTCTTCATTGAGGCATCCATATGGCCGCTCGAGTCAATTCCCGTTTCATCATCATCATGCTCGCCATTGTTTCAGTCACAGCCGCCGGCGTTGCCGGGCTCTGGTACGTGCAGGTCTATGGCAATGTGGATCGCTTGATCCAGCAGGGCGATGAACTCTTCGAGCAGGGTGAGTATCGACAGGCGATGCTCCGCTACGGCCGGGCGATCAACAAGAAGCCCGGGAACGTCGAATGGGTGAAAAAGCTTGAGGCGTCGATTCTCGCGCAGGAGCCGGACACCGCTGAGACCGCGCGAGACCTCTATGAACGCTGGATGACTGCATTGCGCCTCGCCGCAGAGTATCAGGCAACCGATGCAGCCGCACACCTGCGGCTGATCGAAGAACTGCATGACACCTCCCGGTTGATGGGCCGATTCGCCGGCGAAGCCACGCAACGTCGCCTGTGGCAGGAAGTCGCCAACGCCGCTGATAACATGCTGTTGCGCGTGCCGGAAAGCGATCCCGGCCGGTCGGCGGGCCTGCTGTACCGAGGCATGGCGAGACTCCATCAACACCGGGTGCTCAACGATCAGGAACTGGCTGACGCTGAGCGCGATGTCGTCACTTTTTTGGAAGCTGAACCGCACAGCGAT
Source organism: uncultured Isosphaeraceae bacterium (assembly GCA_964523675.1). Lineage (GTDB taxonomy): Bacteria > Planctomycetota > Phycisphaerae > Phycisphaerales > SM1A02 > CAZFZT01. Next base: position 2,820 of record CAZFZT010000108.1, on the reverse strand, counting down.
CGTGGATGGGCGGCCCTGGCTCGAGGCCACCTCTTCCTCGAAGAGCGTGCGCGCATCGCAGGTGACCCAAGACGATTGGCTGAGCAGCGCGATCGCCTCGCTCAGGTGATGCGCCAAGCTCGCGAGGCCGTTCCCGATGGTCCTGAGGTGGCGGCCGCTTACGCGTTCTATCACTCCAATCCGCGCATTCATCCGGCGGGGGCTGAAGCGCTCCCTGTTGAGGAGCTTCAGCAGGTGCTGGATACACTCGTGAGGGTGGTCATGCGGCTGATTGAGAATGGCGATCGCAGCGCGCCGTGGTTGATTCTTGATGCCGGCGACGCGGTGCTGGAGCACGACCCTGCGTCATTGCCCGTGGCGATGCGGTTGATCGAGGCGTATCTCGCTCAGAACGACGAGGCGATTGCCCATCACTTCATGCATGCTTCGCTGCTGGTGCGCAGCAATGAGCTTGACACCGGCGAACGAATCCTCAAGGACATTCTCGCAACCGACGCAGTGCCGATCGGATCGCTGGCGCACATGCAGCCGGCCGTCCTCACCGCAGCGGCAGGTCTCCTTGCGGACATCGAGTATCGCCGGTGGACGGCCGACACCAGCAACGATTCGACCGTTGCCGCGATGCGCGCCGCAGTCGAACGGTTGGAGCGCCATATCGCAGACCCTGCGAATGACCCGCGCATGCTGCGCGTGTCCGGCAAACTTGCGCTCATGGAAGGTCAGTTGTCGGTTGCGGCTGAGCGCTTCGAGAAAACCATTCGTGAAGGACACAGTGATGTCGAAACATTGATGGCCTCGGCCTATTGCCTCCAGCGGCTCGGTGAGATCGGCCTTGCGCATCAGCGGATTGCAGGCGTCGTGGAGCAAAGCCCGCTGCCGGCTGCGATTTTGCTCAAGGCGGAGCTTGAACTTGAGCTCGGCCGGCTCGACGAGGCCGAGCAAACCGCGCGCCTGTATGTCGATGCGATCCCTGCCGCTGACGCTGATGCTGCCGAGCACGGCGCGCGTCTGATGCGAACCATCACCTCGCGCAAGCAGGGCGTGACTCATGACACCGACGATCCGGTCGCTTCAGCATTGCATCAGGCACAGCAAGCCCTCGAAGAAGGGGCGCAGCGCGGCCATGCAGGCGCGGAAACCGCCCGGGCCATTCTTCTGGCTGCACTGGAGAACCATCCCGAGGATGTCCGTGTGCTGGGCATGCTCGCCACCGTTGAAATGTCAGCCGGCGACACCGAAAGCGCTAGCGCTTACCTCGCGCAGGCGCTGGCCATCGCGCCCGATCACCAGGTGCTGCGACAACTCGATGCATTGGCGCGGACGGGTGATCCTATCGACGCTGCTGTCGAGTTCTTCCGCGACATTGAAGACCAGGCCGAGCGCGATGCGGCCGTGCTTCGAGCGGTCAGCGCGATTCGCCAGCAGGACATGGCGCGATCGATCACTCCGCTCGGTGAGATTGATGAACAGGCGCTCGAGGCCGCTCGGCAGCGGATCGAACGCGCCGATGCCGTCATCTCTGAAGCGAGCCAGCGCCTACGCGCAGCCGCGCCCGACCATGCGGTTCTCATTGAGCATGATTTCAACAAGGCGATCGCTGAGAGCAACTGGACGCTGGCCGGCCAGATTGTTCAGCGTGCCCGGCAGAACAACACCGACGGCCTCAACGGCCTGCTCTACGAAGGCCGTTTCGAACTTGAACGGGATCCACCACGACCTGAGCATGCTGTTCGCGCCTTCCAATCGGCGACCGAGCAGCGGCCGTTTTCCAACACGGCGTGGCGCGGCCTCGCCATCGCCTACCAACGCGTTGGCAACTTCCGTGAAGCAGTTCGCGCCTACGAGCAGGCGCATGCTATCAATCCAAACGATGCGCAAACGATTCGCGGCTATCTCTCGCTCCTGATCCAGGTCGGCGACCGCACACGAGCCATGCGCGTGGCCCGCGGTGCCTCACGGGCCATGCCAGGTGATGTGCAGATGCGCGAACTGTGGCTCGGACTCGAGCTGGAACACCGTAACCTCGACGTTGTGCTGGACCGGCGCCGCGAGATCTACCGCGCGAATCCCGGCGATCGCAGCAACGCCATGCGCCTTGCGCTCTTCCTTGCGCAGAATGAGCCGCGATTCGACCTTCTTCGCAATGAGCAGGGCGAACCGCTGATTAGCGAGCGTCAGTGGAATCAGATGCTCCTCACCGAGCAGCGCCGTTACATCGCCGAACAGCGCGGCCGGTGGCAGGATGCAGCGAAGAGAATCGTGGATGAACTTGCCGCTCAGGATGCACGGACCAGTCAAGGCGGCCTGCCGGCGCTTGAGATCGTCGGACTGCGCGCCACGCTCCACCGGGTGAAGGGCGATGTGCCCGGCGGCATTCAGACACTGAGGAACCACATCGCCGCTCTGCGCGATCTTGATGAACGTCACGAGATGCTCTCCCGCGCCATCCTCGCTCTCGCGCAGTTCCAGGTTGAATGCGGCCTGCTCTCCGAGGCGGTTGCGACGATGCGGGAAGCGCAGAAGGTCCAGGATCCGCAGACTCGCGAGGCCGATCTCGCCCTTGCCGACTTCCTCTTCGGCCGGGGACAGTTTGAGCAGGCGAAGACTCTTTATGAACAGGTGCGTGAAGTCGCGCCGCGGCGGGTGATCGAACTGCGAATTGTCGAAGCGGCCATCAACCTGCGACAGTTCGACCAGGCTGAAACCGTGCTCGCAGATCTCTCCCCGATGACCGCTGGCGGAGACAATGCACAGGTCGGCGAATACATGGTCGAGATGCTGCGCGCGAGCCCGCCGCCGGGCCGCCCGGACGGGCGCATC
>CAZFZT010000107.1:0-8189 GCA_964523675.1 uncultured Isosphaeraceae bacterium | reverse complement strand
TGCGCGGCGTGCTCAACGTCTGCGCGGTCAAGGCCCCCGGCTTCGGCGACCGACGCAAGGCGATGCTCGGCGACATCGCGACCGTCACCGGCGGTACGTTCTTCTCCGAAGACCTCGGTCGCAATCTGGAAGACATCGAGCTTCACGAACTCGGCCGCGCAAAGAAGATCATCGTCACGAAGGATGACACCACGATCATCCAAGGCGCAGGCAAGAAGAAGGACATCGAGGCCCGAGCCAATCAGATTCGCACGCAGATTGAACGGTCCACAAGTGATTACGACCGCGAGAAGCTGCAGGAGCGGCTGGCGAAGCTCACCGGCGGCGTGGCGATCATTCACGTCGGCGGCTCGACCGAGATCGCCATGAAGGAACGCAAGGACCGTGTCGATGATGCGCTTCATGCGACGCGCGCAGCGGCCAAGGAGGGTTACGTTGCTGGCGGCGGCGTGGCGTGCCTGCGGGCCATTGATGCGGTGGTCGAATCGCGCAAGAAAGCGAAGGGCGATGAGAAGATCGGATATGACATCGTCATTCGTGCTCTGGAAGGGCCTGCAGCGCAGATCGCAACCAATGCCGGCTTCGACGGCGACCTTGTTGTTGAGAAGATCCGTGAAGGTCGGGCCAATAACTTCGGCTTCAACGCATCAACCGGTGAGTACGAAGACCTCGTCAAGGCCGGCATCATCGATCCGGCGCTGGTCGTGCGTACGGCAATTCAGAATGCGGCGTCCGTCGCAGGCCTGATGCTGACGACCGACGTCGTCATTACCGACCTCAAGGACGATGCTGAACCGGTCGAGGACGCCGTGGCGTGAGTGATCGCGAGTGATCGAACGAGCCAAAGCCCACGGCGCCCGGCCGTGGGCTTTGACACAGTTACAGTAGATTGAACTTCCTTCGTGCCTACCACCCGCGACTATTACGAGATTCTCGGTGTCGAGCGCAATGCGTCCACTGACGACATCAAGCGCTCCTATCGGCGGCTGGCCATGAAGTATCACCCGGACCGCAACCCGGGTGATGCCGAGGCCGAGGCCAGGTTCAAAGAATGCGCCGAGGCCTACGAGGTGCTCTCGAATCAGGAGCGGCGGTCGACATATGACCGCTACGGCCATGCGGGATTGCGCGGCACGCCGGGGCACGACTTCCGCTCCATGAACGTCGAGGACATTTTCTCGATGTTCAACGATATCTTCGGTGGCGGTCCCGGCATGGGCGGATTCGGTGGTCGCGCCCGCACAAGAGGCGGGGTGCCGCGCGGCTATGACCTTGAAACCGAAGTCGAAGTCACGCTCGAAGAAGTGCTCACCGGCGCGAAGCGCGATGTCGAGTTCAAGCGGCTTGACGTCTGCGCAACATGCAGCGGTACCGGCGCAAAGCCCGGATCGTCTCCAGTGCAGTGCGCGACTTGTGCAGGCCAGGGGCAGGTTGCTCAGGCGGGGCTTGGCGGCATGTTCCGAATGGTGACAACGTGTCCACACTGCCGCGGCCGGGGCACTGTGATTCCCGACAAATGCGCGAATTGCAAGGGGACCGGGCGTGTATCGGTGGGGCGCAAACTCAGCGTGAAGCTGCCTGCCGGCATTCACGACGGACAGGCGGTACGCGTCGCCGGCGAAGGCGAACCGCCGCCGCCTGAACTGAGCCCGGAAGGCAAGGGCATTCGTGGCGATCTTCACGTAGTGGTGCGCGTTCGCGAGCACCAGCAATTCGAGCGCGATCATGATGACCTGCTCATCGTCGCGCCGATCGCCTTCTCACAGGCAGCCCTCGGCGCGACGATCGAAGTGCCGACGTTGACCGGCACGGTGGAACTGGAACTCCCGGCGGGCACGCAGCATGGCGCGATGTTCCGCATCAACGGAGCAGGGCTTCCGAATCTGCGATCGGGGCGGCGTGGCGACCTTGTGGTGATTGTCCAGATCGTCGTGCCGCGCAAACTCTCATCGAAACAGCGGGAACTTCTCGCTGAGTTCGCTGAAACCGAGAACCTTGAGGTGAAAGCGCACAGCCCCTCGTTCTGGGAGAAGATCAAGGGCGCGATGAAAGGCGCATAGAGTGAATCAGGAAGTGGACAGATGATGGAGCGCGATATGCACACGAACGATGACGGCGAGGCGAACATCTGCGGTTCACGCCGTTGCGCCCGGCGCACCGGACGACGAACATCCGCCAAGCTGCGATGAACCGTCATGTCTCAGGAACAATGATCATGCCGAAGCAGAAGTCGAAAATCGAACAAGAGGAACGCGAATCACCTCCGATCGAGCTTTCCGAAGAGGCGGCCGAACTGATCCGCACACTTGAAGCGGAACGCGACGACGCGCTCGCAGCACGGCAGCGAGCTTTGGCTGACTTTGCCAATTATCAGCGCCGCGCTGCAGAGAACGAGCGCCGCGCCTTGCATTCAGGCGTGGCGCGGCTTGCCAAGTCGCTTCTTCCCGTCCTCGATCACTTTGACCTTGCGCTCAATCAGGATCCGTCGAAAACGACTGCAAAGCAATTGCTCGGGGGCGTCAGGATCGTCCACGATGAACTGACCAAAGCGCTTGCGGCGCATGGAATCGAGACGATCCATCCGCAGTTCGATGAGGAGTTCGACCCGAACAGGCACGAAGCAATGTTGCGCCAGGATGCCGCAGGGGTCCGGCCCGGCCACATTGTGAGCGTGCTACAGCCGGGTTACGCTATGGTCGATCACGTCTTGCGTCCGGCCAAGGTCGCCATCGCGTCGGAGGCCGCGCAGGATGACGCTGAAGAAGACGCCCATAAAGAGAGTGAGGAGTAAGTCATGCCGACCTACGAATACGCATGTGAAGGTTGCGGCCACGCGTTTGAAGTGTTCCAGCAGATGTCCGATGCCGTGAAGCGCAAGTGCCCGGAGTGCGGTCGGCTGAAGTTGCAACGTCTCATCGGCACCGGCGCGGGAGTCATCTTCAAGGGCGGCGGGTTCTATGAGACGGACTATCGCAGCGATTCGTACAAGAAGGCGGCGGAGGCGGACAAGAAGGCCGCCGAGCCGGCGAGTGCAAGCGGCTCCAATGGTGGGTGCGCCTGTGGAGCCGATGCCAAAACGCAAGCAAAGAACGGCTGCGGTTCAGGATCGAGCGAGATGTCGAAGAAGTCGAAGAAGTCGGCGACGAAGCGCAATTCGGCGGCATCCAACTGATCGCGCAGCATTCATCCACTCGCGTCCTCTTGCGCTGAGATGACGATCGGCGTCAGCGCCGGTTCATCGTCAATGCGCAGCACCACGATGGTCTGGTCATCGGTCGACCGTGCCCCGCGTTCATGTTCTGCCAACGCGCTGGTGACTGACTCCACGACGCAGCCGGGTTGACCACTGCATGAGGTCAGCGCCCGCTCGATCGCCTCGATGCTGAATCGCGTTCCGTCGGGGCTCAAGGCATCAGTGATTCCATCGGTGTAGAACGCGACGTTCTGACCTGGCAGGAGCGTGATGGAGGCATTCTCATATTGAGCATCGGGTTCGATCCCGAGCGGCAGGCCGCCGACCTCCGCGAGTCTTGAGACGCTCGCGCCTTCACCTGGATTTTTCAGTAGCGGGGGCTCATGGCCCGCTCGGGCATACTGCATGATGCGCGTCTTGGGGTCGTAGATGGCAAAGAACGCCGTAACGAAACTACTCTCGATTCGCTTCTCGCACAGATGGCGGTTCAAGTGTTTCAGCGTTTCACCCGGACCGCTCGCCATGCTCGGATAGGCATGGAGGATTGCATGGACCATTGCCATGACGACCGCCGCTGCCGGACCGTGGCCGGACGCATCGGCGATGAGGATGCCCCATGGTCCGTCCAGATCGCCACGACCGCTTCCATCAAGGCGGCTGCGCAGCGGGAGAAAGTCATAGTAGTCGCCGCCCGCTTCATCGAACATCTCATAGTGAGCAGCGAGGGAAGCGCCGGTGATCTGGGGTAGATCATCAGGTAGCAGCGCTCGTTGAATGCGCGCGATCTGTTCGATCTCATTGCGAATGCGCGCGTGCGCTCGACGAAGTTCCTCCGCCATCAAAACCGTGCGCACGGTTCCGCCCACGAGGTTTCCCCGCAGAAGGGCTTCCTCGACCTCGACCGCGTCGTAGGCATGAGGGCGGTCACTGAGCAGGATCGCCCAGTTGAGCGCCTCGCCGCCGTCGAAGAGCGGCAGGGCCATCATGGACTGGTATCGATCCAGCGCATTCCCCAGCACTGGATCATGTGGAACGTTCAGGTTGTGCGTCACAAGAACGGGGTGCGGTTCGCGAATCACTTCGCCGAGGAATCCACCCCGATGTACAGGTAACCGGCTGCGCGGCGGCCAGGCGCGTTCCGCGCCGAGCATGGCCATCTCCTCGGGTGTGTGCAGCCGGGTGATTCGATAATCGCCATTGGCCAGGTCGCGTGTTGAAAGTGAGATGTACCCGAACGGGCCGCGCAGTTGCGCGATGCCGTGCGAGAAGACCCGCAGCACCTCGCCGGGCTCGGTTGCCTTGCTGATCGAAGCGACGAGTTCGAGGATCGGACCGATACGCTCGCTTTGAATACGGTGCAGTTGGGCTGCGACGCTTGAAACTTCACCCGTGCTGGCTGAAGTCAGAGTCATATTCTGGATCGCCGATGATGCAGGGTGCCGATGTTCCATGGCCGTTACCGATCGTAGCTCTCAGTCGCGACCGGCGCGGCGAATTGAGGCAAGTGTTTGCGCGATGCAGTGTGAGCAGCAGCGAGTTACCACGGTGCGCCGAAGCGCCGCCGCCAATCCTGATCGAGCTCCGGCAGCGGGCCGAGGCGTTCGAGTTGCTGCTCGTTGAGAATACCTTTGAGATTGATCTGGGCGCGGGCGTTGAGTTCGCGGCGTTCGTGGCGGAGGGTTTGGAGCTGCTCACGAATCGTGCGATCAAAGGTTGTCCGCTCGCCGCGCTCCCTGGCTGCTCTTCGCTCCCGCTGCGCCTGCTCGAACCGCTCAGTCACCTCGCGAAGCTGTTCCGTCATCTCGTGATACTTCGCGCGATACTCAGCGAGTGCTTCGACAAGGCGATTGCGCTGCGATTCGCTCAGATCCTCCATTCGCAGCGACTGCATGATGAACTGCTCCATCGCCCCGGGATCCATGTACACACTCGGATACGCCTGTCGGCGATATTCGCGCAGCAGCGTTTCGGCATCCGCTCGAGGAAGAACGTCATACAGGCGATGCGCCGTCTCGCGATGCAGATCACCAACGTGTTCTTCTGCTCGCTCGACCTCTTCACGCAGCCGCTGCTGCTCGCGCCAGTCTTCATCCGTCGATCGTCGCGCAATGACCACGCCGCCGCCCTGCGGGTCCGCCTCCGCCATCATCTTTGCCGTCACCAGAGCATCGGCTTCGCTGGCGGCAATGGCCTTTTCGTGGTAGTTGTGCATCAACTTCGTAAGTTCGCGCTCATACCTGAGGAGCGATTCAACCGCCTCAGGCGAAGAAGTTACATCAAGTCCCTTCTGCCGGGCGATGCGAGTGAGGTCGATCGAGTGAGCCGATCTCCCGCCAAAGAATCCCCGGCGCGCGGAGGACTCGAGAGAGCCGGCCACGCGGCGGCGTTCACGTCGCAATCGAATGCGCTCAAGCGCGCCTTCGTCATCCGGGAAGAGCGATGCCAGGTCCTGCATGAATCGCTCATCCTCCTGCGTCAATGACGCCAGGGCGTTTCGTTGCCGCTCCAGCGCGCGAGTGATTCGCTCCACCCCATCCTCCCGTCCCAGGGCGATGATTATTGAATCATCTCTGCCGAGCACGTTGACATTCTCTGCGATGCGCTCCTTATATGAATGAAAGAGCTCATCAAGCACAGCGCGCTGCTCATCGTCAATGCCGAGCAGCTCAACCATTTCCGCAAGTTCCACACTGGACACCGCGACAAGGGTGTTTTGGTTTCGCATCACCGCAGCCCCAACCGGGATGCCGGGCCCGCCGCCCGAACCGCCCACGGCTACGCCGGGAGCGCCGGCGGACCTTCTCGCTGGGCCCGACAGAACGCCCGCGCGCGCCGCTTCGTCCGGAAAGATCGCAGCCAGCCCGTTCATAACAACCTCACTCTGCTTCTGAATCTCCTTCCTCAGCTCCATCAATCGGCGGTCATACTCCTCAGTGTCCTTACCGCCGCCGAACATCTCTGAGTGCACTCGCTCTTGGTTGTCCGCTATCTCCATCGCCTCGCGGACGACGGCGTCAATTCGCGGCCGCACCTGCGCGGCAAGTGCGTTCACGGCTTCACGCTGCTCATCGGCGACGTCTTCACTGGCGTCGATCTTATTGAGCATTCGATCGGCCTGAGAATTCAGAGTGACCGCGGTGCGCATATAGCCGCGAGCGAAGAAGGCGTCGCGCAGTTTGCGGCCGGCGGGCTCGGAGAGGTGTGGGATGACCTCGTACAACGTTTTTCGCCCAAGCGCCCGCATCTCGACCATATGGGCCTGCGGCGCAAGAAACGTGTCGCGCATGAACTCCATCATGGCCGCCTGCTGATCCGCAGCGCCCTCGGGATTGCTCGCAACCTTGTCGCGCATCTCCTGGATGCCCTGCTGAAAACTCTCCCGTGCGGCGTTGGTGACCTTCGGCAACTCCTCAACCAGTTTCGTGAGCTTTTGTTCGTACGAGAACAGCATTGGATCGATTCGTTCAAGCTCGGAAGCCGACAGGCCGATCTCCAGCGCGAGCTCGCTCAGGTCCGGCGCGCTGGTCTGCATCATCATCGGCCGGGAGTCAGGCGCGGACCGCGCCCGCTGGCGGGCCATCCGCACGCGCGGCAGGCGCTCGCGCTGCTCCTGGGTAAGCATCGGGTCGAGCGATGCGAAGAGCGCATCGTCGAGGGCGGCGATGCGCGAGACGATTCTCTGCCGGTCCCGCTCGGCGCTCTCGTACGCTTCGCGGCCGGGCATCATGCCGCCGGACCTCTGCACCGCCTCGATGAACTGCTTGATCTCCCCTTCACGCAGAAGGCGAAAGTTTTCGACGTATTCATCATGAAACGGCTGCAGAGCCACGCGCTGGTCATGGCTGAGCATCAGTCGGTCGGCGTAGCGCTGAAGCTCAGCCGTGGTGATCGGGTCGGGAATGCCGTGGCCGCGTGCTGCTTGGGCATGCGCGTGCGAACCGATCACCAGCGATGCGAGCACCGCGGCGAAAAACATGACTTGACGTCTCATGGTGCTCCTCCTGTGTATGCCCTTCGTATCCTGGGGCCGATGTTGGCAGTGATGGTACCTGCTCTGGACGCTGAGGGTTCACGGTGCGGTTCCGAAGCCATCGAGCGGAAACGCCGGGTTGGCGATCGGCCGCAGCGCAAGCGAGAGCAGCGCGAGGACGTGGTCGTCGCCCGCAGCGCGGTTTGTGCGCAGCGTGCCGCAGCCGGTGCAGCGGTGAACGATCGCCCACTCGCCCCGGCCGCGCACCTCGATCGCGATCGGCTCCATCGGCGAGCGGCACGGGCAGCGGCGGTCGCCCGGCTCTTCATCGACATGCCGCGACCACAGGCAATGCGGGCAGTGGTTGCGGTGCGATGTGCCGTATGAGCGTGCGCCGACCACCTGCCGGCAGTGTATGCATGTGAAATCCCGATCCAATCTTGCTTTGCGTGACATGAAATGACAGCCCTTCAATCGGGCCGGCGCAGAGAGCGCTGACCCGATGATTCTCAACGAAAAGGTTGTTGGAGATGCTGCCAAGCAACCCGCCGCTGCGCGCTGTGTCTCTCCTGCTGGAGCGCGCAGACAAACCGCCGCCACGTTGTGGCGGCTGAGCGACGAGTTGCTGTTTACGCAGTGGGTGCCATCTGGCGGGAGTATAGCCGCGTCAGATCACAGAGTCGTGCTTCGCGATGTTGTGGGCCGGCGCGGTGTTGATCTGAATGAGGTTCTCATCCTGGAGTTTCTTCGCCGTCTCCGGGTCGACGTAGTCGGAGTGGCAGGAGGGCTTGGGTTCACTGCGAGCCGCGGCGTCCTCGCGGTGGTTGACGTCCGGATTGGATGACGGTTCGGGTTGATTCGACGTCGTCCGGCTCGGGGACGAGCCGGCTCGCTGCATGGCCTTCTTCGTCTTCGACGCGAGGCGGTGGATCTCTTCGGGGGAGAGCACACCTCGCTTTTCGAGGATTTCGCGCTGCTCGGGGGTGAGCGCAGCTGACCTGACGACCTTCTCGCGCGCCATGTCCG
>CAZFZT010000106.1:0-8868 GCA_964523675.1 uncultured Isosphaeraceae bacterium | reverse complement strand
CTGCTCAACCCATGCGATATGCGCCTGCTGATCTTCGGGAGACCACGCGTTCCATCGCCGCTCCGCCTCGGCCCAGATGTCAGTCGGGTAGTGGGCCTGTCGCCACGCGGTTGTGATGTCATCTTCCCCCGGCCATTCAATCGTCTCACCCTTCTCTTGAAGTTCGATGACGACGCCATCTGCTAGATAGACCAGCAGGAGGTGCGGATTGAGCATTGAGGGAACGCGCCGATATCGCTCCTGCTCTTGCGGAGAGTAGGCCTTCCAGCGGTCCGATGCTTCGCGCCAGACATCAGGTGCGTAGAAGTCACGCAGCGGCCGGTCCGAGTCAAACTCATGCAGATGCCTGGCGGGCCGCCCGGCTTCAATCCGCTCCTCGATGATGATGTCAGCCGTGTATGCGATGAGCGACTCATCGTCGACCGAGGCGTTCAGCGCTAGCGAGAGCCACATCCACTTGCCAAGCATGATCGAGCCGATGGCAACGGCGGCGGCAGTGACGCCGTACAGCGCGCCGCCTTCCCTGCTGGTGCCGAGGGCGACGCCCAAGCCGACAACGACACCGATGCCCCAAGCAAGAATGCCAAGCTCGTAGTTCAGAAAATGCCCCACAGCCGCCCATGCCGCCGCGCCAATCAGTCCCGCGACGACGCCGCCTAAGAGTCCCGTAAGGATTCGCATTGCAGATCTCCTGTTGTCCCTTGCACGAGAAGGGATCGCCGCCCGATCCCATTGGCAGCGACTATAACCGATCGCGGTCGATTTGAGAAGACTTGATGAGCCCGAGGCAGTTTGCGTGGCGCGCCCGATAAGCACAATGGGCCGAAAAATCGACACCGGAACGGGTCTTGCTGCGAACATTCACCGTGCATTTCGCTGCGGGCGCGTTATGATGATGCGTTCGCCGCGTCACTGGAGATTTCTGGAAGAATGGAGAAAGTAAAGATGCCCTCGATCCGCCCGCTGTGCCTTGCGTCTGCAATCGTTTTTGGAGTTTCGTCCCCGCTCTTTGCCGGCTCGCCCGAGACGGTGACCATTACCAGCAGTAAGGACAATACGCTGATTCAGACCGCCAGCGGGAACGTCAGTCTCGGGGCAGCCGAGCAGATGTATGCCGGGCGCGTCGGGCCAATGGGCGGCGGGACGCGGCGGCGAGGTGTGCTCGCCTTTGATGTCGCAAGCGCCGTCCCGGCAGGGGCCACGATCACCGAAGTCTCGCTGACACTTTACATGTCACAAACGATCGTCGGTCCGCAGGAAGTGTCGCTCAGGCGCATGCTTGCTGATTGGGGCGAGGGCACCTCGGACGGCTTTGGCGGCCAAGGCGCACCGGCGACACCAAATGATGCGACCTGGTCGCATCGCTTCTGGCCGGGCACAACCTGGACGACGGCCGGAGGCGATTTCAGTGACGTCGTCAGCGCCAGCAAGATCGTCGATACGGTGAACTGGTACACGTGGGAGAGCACGCCTCAACTCGTGGCCGACGTCCAGGACTGGCTTGACAATCCCTCGACCAGCTACGGCTGGCTGGTGCAGGGCAATGAATCCGTTGTGCATACCGTCAAGCAGTTCGCCACGCACGAAGCGTTCGAGGACATTCAGCCGGCTCTTCAGATCACATACGTCCTGACCCCGCAGAACCCGGCCGACCTCGACGATGACGGTTCAGTCGGCGTGCCCGACCTTTTGATCCTGCTGGCTTCGTGGGGCGAGTGTGTAGACCCCGGCGATTGTCCAGCGGACCTCACTGGCGATGGCTCGGTCGGCGTGCCCGACCTGCTCGATCTCCTCGCCAACTGGGGATAACGCGTCTGCAAACGGCAACGCCTCTGCTTGGAGGGCACTCCCTGATCGATTACCCTTTGCGGCATGCAATGGCTTGCCTCAATCGTTCTCTGCGCGCTCTTCATTCTGCTCGCCGCGTCGCATCCTGTTCGAGCGGCTCCTATGGCGCCCGCCGCCGCCCCAGCCGATGACGCGGCGGACCGCCTGCACGCGCTCTTCGAAGAGCGGCATCGGTGGCTCATGGAAGAGCACCCCGAGTGGGCCATGGCGCGCGGCGACTACTCGGGCGCCGACCGCATCACTGACAACTCGCTCGCTGCCATCGAATGGCGATATCAGAAGACCAGCGAACATCTGGAGCGGCTGCGAGAAATCTCGCGCGGCGAACTCGATGAGCAGGAGCTCATCAACTACGAACTCTTCGAGCTCGATCTTCTGCGGTCGATCGAAGGTCATCGCCACCGCACGTTCCTCGCGCCGGTGAGCGGCCGCAGCGGGCCGCACCAGCGCATCGCCCAGATGGCGGAGCGCGTGCGCTTTTCGTCGGCGCTCGACTATGAGAACTACCTGAAGCGGCTCGAACAGACACCGCAGATGATCGACAACGCCATCACGCTGATGCGCATCGGTCTTGAAGAAGGCCGCACCCCGCCGCGCATCGTGCTTGAGGGTATTCCGATGCAGTTTCACGCGCTGCTCGAAGGCGGCGGCTTGAATGAACTGCGCAAGCCGATCAATCGCATGCCGCTGTCATTGGCGCAGGAGGATCGCGAGCGCATCCGCAGCAGGTTTGAAGAAGTCTCGTTCCCCATGGTGCGAGGTGCGATCGCGCGCTTTGGCGAGTTTCTCACCGAGGAGTATCTGCCCGGTGCGCGGGAATCGACAGCTACAGTCGGGGAGGACGGCTGGCCCGATGGCGAGGCGTATTACAACCACCAGATCGCCGTGATGACCACCACTGAGATGACCGCGCGGGAGATTCATCAACTGGGGCTTGCTGAAGTCAATCGCATCCGCGCTGAAATGATGGAAGTCATTCGACGCTCTGACTTCATGGAGATTCACGCCGGCGCAAGTGAGCTGGCGGACGAAGAACTCTTCGATGCGTTCATTCATTACCTGCGCACCGATCCGCGCTTTTATCATGAAACAGCGGAGGATCTGATCGCCGGGTACCGCGCGATCTGCAAGGAAGTCGACGGCCATCTGCCCGAATACTTCAACACCCTCCCCCGGCTTCCGTATGGCGTGCGCGAGATTCCGCGCTTCATGGCGCCCACGCAGACGACCGCCTACTACCAGCGGGGCGACATCCGCAACGCGCAGGCCGGCTTCTTTTATGCAAACACCTACGCGCTTGATCAGCGCCCGAAATACGAAATGATCGCACTGGCCATGCATGAAGCGGCGCCCGGCCATCACCTTCAGATCGCGCTGGCGCAGGAGATCGAGGACGTTCCCGAGTTCCGCCGCGAAGCGTGGTTCACCGCGTTCGGGGAGGGATGGGCGCTTTATTCGGAGCGGCTTGGCATCGAGATGGGGCTGTATGAAGATCCGTATGACGACTTCGGCCGTTTGCTCTATGAGATGTGGCGCGCTTGCCGGCTGGTCGTCGATCCCGGCATGCACGTTCTCGGCTGGTCGCGCGAGCAGGGCATCGAGTTTATGAAGCGCAACACCGCGCTTTCAGAGCTCAACATCATCAACGAGATCGACCGGTACATCGCCTGGCCGGGTCAGGCGACGGCGTACAAGATCGGTGAACTCAAAATTCGCGAACTGCGCAGCAGGGCGGAGGAAGCGCTGGGTGACGATTTCGACATCCGCGCGTTTCATGATGTGGTGCTCCTCGCCGGCGCAGTCCCGCTGCCGGTGCTGGAGCGGCGGGTGAATGAGTGGATTGAATCGCAGAAGTGAATCCCAGTATTTGCGCATGCGCTGAGCCGCAACGCGAAGCGGAGCGCTCTACCGACCATGCATTCATCCATCGCCACATTGCGTGTTGATGATGTGTTCCAGATGCTGCCGCGCCCGGACGAACTCATCGATTGGCAATGACTCATTCGGCTTATGCGCCACTTCAATCGTGCCCGGGCCGAAGAGGACGCAATCGATGCCGAGTGTGGAAAGCCACCCGGCGTCGCTGGCGAACGAGACGCCGCGCGATTCGCGCTGTTGCAGCACGTTGCAGAGCGCGCGGTGTATCGGCGCATCATCTTCGGTCAGCAGCGGGGGATTGTCGCCGAGCACAGTGACGTCAATGCTCACGCCGGTCGGCAGCGTGATCGATCGCGTGATGCCTTCGACCATCGTTATTGCCGCTTCTGAGACCTGTCCCGGCAGGAGCCGAATGCCGATATCAATCTCGCAGGTGTCGGGAATGACGTTGAGCGCATCGCCGCCGGCAATTCGCGCGGCTGTAACGACCGAGAACGGAACTTCGGGAAAGAAGTGACTCGTCGTCGTGCGTTTGGCCTGTAAGTGCTTGCGCATCTCAGCGAGGCCGCAGAGCACTTCCCATGCGGGCTCGATCGCATTTGCGCCAAGATGCGGCGAACCCGAATGCGCTGCCTTTCCCCGCAAGGTGATGCGCATCTTGAGATGTCCTTTGTGCATGCGAACCGCTTCGAGCGAAGTCGGCTCGCCGATGATCGCGCTGCGGGGCAGGGGGCGGTCATCCGGCCAGGTCTCGACCAATCGTTTCGCGCCGAGCGAGCCGAGTTCCTCGTCGTAGGTGAGCAGCAACACAAGCGGCGCTTGCAGTCGCGATGCATCGATGCTGCGCAGCAGGTTGATCGCAAGGGCGTCGAAGCCCTTCATATCCGCACTGCCGCGCGCGATGAAGCGGCCATCGCGTTTCGTCAGCGTAAACGGGTCGCTCGCCCAGTCCGGTTCATCAGCCGGCACCGTATCGAGGTGGCCGCAAAGAATCAGGCCATCGCGCGGATGGTCATCGATCGCTTGAGGCCCGGCGATGGCGATGATGTTCTCCTTCGAGCCGTCTTCGCTTGCATTGCGGATAGTTTCAATGCCCGGCCCTGCCAGATAATCGCCGATGAACTCCACAATCGGTTTGTTCGACCTGTAACTCGTCGAGTCAAAGGCGATCAAGTTGCCAAGCAGTTCCTCATCGGAGAGCGGCGTTTTGCGGCTGAGAAGGGTTTCAGGCACGGCGGCATCGTAACGCACAGGACACAGCAGCGCGGCTGCGATATCCTGCTTGTGACTATGACCACACTCACACAGACGAGGACGAAGACGATTGACTTTGCCAAACCGAGCCGGGATGGTGCGGCGAAGCGATCCCGCCGCAAGCGTGAGCCGGGCCCCGCGAGTGCAAAAAGCAAGCGAAACGCAGCGCATCATCGGTTGATGACCGCGGATGATCTGCTGAAGTTCCAGATCGTAAGTGATCCGCAGGTCTCGCCCGACGGCTCGTGCGTGCTCTTCACGCACAAACGGGTGGGAGAGAAGAACAAGTATGAAACGAATCTTTGGATTGTGGGCGCGGATGGAAGAACAAAGGCGCGGCCGTTCACCAGCGGGAAGAAGGACGGCCACGGCAGATGGTCCCCCGACGGTTCGCGCATCGCGTTCATCTCCGGGCGTGAGGACAAGAGAGCGCAACTGTTCATCATCGATGCCGCGGGAGGCGAAGCGCGCTCGCTCACGAAGTTTCCCGAAGGGTCAATCGCCACATTCCAGTGGTCACCTGACGGGAAGTCGATTGCGGTGAAGTTCCGCGCGACCGAGCCGGAGTGGACGCAGGAAGCGACGAAGGATCGTGAGAAGAAGGGACTTTCCACGCCGCCGCGTGTGATCGATGATTGGTGGTACCGGCTGGATGGCGATGGGTACTTCGGCGCAGCACGCTATCACCTCTACCTCGTTGATGCGCAGACAGGCGCGCACCGGAAGGTGTACGACAAGGATGTACTCGGCTTTTTTGACTTTGACTTCTCACCTGATGGGAAGCAGATCGCCATCGTGACCAACCGCGATCGCAACGCCATGGTCAAGCCATGGAAGGATGAGATCATCCGCCTCGACGTGCGCACCGGCAAGGTTGCGAAAGTGCCGGGTGTGCCTGATGGCTCAAAGACATGTGTCAAGTGGTCGCCTGACGGTCGGTCCATCGCATGGGCCGGCCGCGAGGACAAGGATCCGGTGTATGGCACAGACAATCTCGACTTGTATGTGTGCGACGCGGTCAAAGGGGGCGCGAGAAATCTGACGAGCGGCGAAGACTACTGCCTCATGGCCGTTGCCCTCTCTGATTCATCGGAAGTCAGTTTCGGTGCGAACCTTCAATGGTCGCGCGAATCCAAACGCATCTTCATGCAGATCGGCTGGCATGGAGAGACGCACATCGCCTCCATCGCAACCCGCGGGAATCAAAAGATCACGTTCCACACGACCGGATGCTGCGCGCATCAAATGGGGAACCTCTCAGCGGATGGGAAAACCCTCGCGCTGATTTACGGCAACGCGACGCAACTTGATGAAGTTCACATCGCGCGCGTCGCAAAGGGCCGCTCACGAAGCAAACAACTGACGAATCTCAACAAGCCGCTGCTCGAAGAGATCGACCTCGCTCAGCCGGAGGAGCATTGGATCAAGGCCGAGGACCGCCACACGGTTCATGTCTGGATGATGAGGCCGCCGGGATACAAGAAGGGAAAGAAGTACCCGGCAATTCTGGAGATTCACGGCGGGCCGCACGCGCAGTACGGCATGGGGTTCTTTCACGAGTTCCAGTTGCTCGCAGCGCAAGGGTACATCGTGTTCTACTCCAATCCGCGCGGCTCCAAGGGCTACGGCCGAGAACACTGCGCTGCAATTCGCAGTTCGTGGGGTGGAAAGGATTGGATGGACATTCAAGCCGTGACGGCATTCATGAAGTCGCGCTCCGATGTTGACGCGAAGCGCATGGGTGTGATGGGCGGTTCTTACGGCGGGTACATGACGAACTGGGTCATCGGCCACACGAATGACTTTGCCGGCGCGATCACCGATCGCTGCGTGTCAAACCTCGTGAGCATGTTCGGCACCAGCGATTTCTATGATGAGCCGGACCGCTACTGGCCGGGCAACTCATGGGACCGGCCGGACAAACTCTGGGAGATGAGCCCGCTCAAGTACCTCGGCAACGCCAGAACGCCCACGCTCATCATTCACAGCGAAGGTGATCTACGGTGCAATGTCGAACAGGCGGAGCAGGTGTTCACCGTCTTGAAACATAAGAAGGTGCCGACTCGCTTCATCAGGTATCCGCGCGAAACCAGTCACGGCATGAGCCGTTGCGGCCCGCCGGACCTGCGCCTGCACCGGCTTGCGCAACTTTTGGAGTGGTGGGACAGGTGGCTTGGGCCGAAGAAGCGGCGTACAACCTGATGTGATTGCACGCGCCGCTACGCTTCTCACGCTCGCCTGCTCCTTGACGGCCATGACCGGCTGCGCTGTTCCGATTGCCGTTGCAGCCAGCGCGGGACTTGCTGCGGCTGAGGCAGGGTCATCCGCATGGGTGCGTGGCGAACTGCGCGAAGCGGTCTTCGCTGATCTTGAAACGGTCTATGAAGCGGCCCATGCAGCCATGCGCGACATTGAAGCCGAGGTGAAGATCGAGCGTCTCAACGAGCGCAGCGCGTACATCATGGCTCAGGAAGATGGCGGGCCGGACATTCGCATCAGCATGACGCGCAGAACGCCGAAGGTGACCCGAATCGGAGTTCGGGTCACGATCTTCGGCGACCTGGCGACTTCGCAAGTTGTCATGGAACGGCTCCACGCTCACTTGCGAGAACATAAGCACTCACTATCCAACGGTGGGTGATCCAGTCATCCTCACCGCGCATCCGGATGGCAGTAGCACGACGCCTTGGCCTGCACATCGGCGCGAGCCCATGCCATTGCAAGTTCACTCTGCAACTGTTGCGATTCATCCTGCCGGCCTTGTGCAGCAAGCGCCTGCGAAAGACCCAGCAGGCCCCATGCGTTCTTTGGGTGCCGGCGCAGGTTGGCGCGATAGACCTCCTCTGCGCCAGCGGCTCGGCCTTCCGCCAGAAGCAGCGCGCCGAGCGCATGACGTACCGGCTGCATCCAACCCGGCGGCTCGTCGTAGTTCAACTGCTCCTCAAGCGCGACGCCCTCACGCAGCAGCGCGAACGCTTCTTCTACATCACCCTCGTGGTAAGCAATCTCGCCTCTGAGCATCTGCCGCGCAATCGCATTCACATCCGCAGCGGAGTTCTCGACGATCTTCCAATCCTCCGGAATCTCTCTCGCCAGCCGCTCAAACGATGCGAGTTCCTGCCGCGCTTCGGAGGTCCTGCCGAGGTTCGCAAGCGCAATACCCCGTGCATAATGCCGATGGGCGCGCTTGAGCAGGCGGTATGCATCCGGCTCGGGCTGCTTGAGAATCTCTTCCCACTTGCCGAAACGGATCAAAACGTGATACTCAACCGGCGTGAAGCCGTCTGCAATGAACGTCCACTCGCGCAGGAACGGCTCCGGAATGTCGCGCTCAAGTTCGCGGGCCGCTCGCAGCGCGGTTTCAAAGCGCCCTTCCATCATGGCGGTCCATGCCAGGAAGTGGAAGTTATGAACGTAATACAGCGCATAAAAGTCCGGCTCGGGCGCGACCGCAAAGTATGCACGGTCGGCCTTGATCGCTTGCTCATTTGCATCAGATGCATCGGCCCATCTGCCGACACGCGCGAAGATGTGTGCTGGCATATGAACCAGATGCCCTGAACCCGGCACGAGCGAGCCCAGTCGCTCCGCCGCTGCGACTGCCCGCTCCGGCTCTGGCGAGGCCTCGACCGCATGAATGTAAAAGTGATTCGCTCCCGGATGATGCTCATCGAGTTCCATCACGCGCTCAAGCGTTGCGACAATCTCAAGGGTGCGCCCTTTGGGCCGGCCGTCCTTGGTCCAGAGATCCCACGGCTGAAGGTTCATCATCGACTCTGCAAACAGCGCGCCGACATCCGGATCATCGGGAAACTGCTCCCATGCCCGCTGCATCGCATCGGCATAGGCGCGATCGAGATGCGAACGATCTTCAGGAATCGGCATTGC
>CAZFZT010000105.1:0-8957 GCA_964523675.1 uncultured Isosphaeraceae bacterium | reverse complement strand
TGCGCTGAAGGCGCGCAGGAGCTGTGCGCAGGTTGTCCGTCCTGCGGCAACGTGAATGCCGGCAGTTGCTGCGAAGCGAATGGCACGCCGTATTGCGATGATGCAGAGTGCTGCGAGACGGTATGTGCCGAGGATCCGTTCTGTTGTGAGAATACATGGGACAATCTTTGTGCTGAAGGCGCGCAGGAGCTGTGCGCAGGTTGTCCGTCCTGCGGCAACGTGAACGCCGGCAGTTGCTGCGAAGCGAACGGCACGCCCTATTGCGATGATGCGGAGTGCTGCGCGACGGTGTGCGCGGGGGATCCGTTCTGCTGTGAGAATACGTGGGATCAGCTGTGTGCGGACGCGGCTCAGGAGTTGTGCTCAGTCTGCGGTCCCCTCGGCTTATGTCAACCGGGTTGTGAGGATGACAAGATAAACGTCGAGTGCCTCGCTGGTTCGGAATATGCCAACCGCACGTTTGTTGGTCGGCTGACCCCGCCGGGCTGCACCGCGTGGATTGTCGCTGCCCCGAACATCGTGATGACCAATAACCATTGTGTCAGTGGTTCAACAATTGGTGCGACGCTGATCATGAACTACGAATGCACGGATTGCGTCAGCGACGAAACCAAGGCGCTCACGACGTACACGGTGACCGAGATCATTCATCAGAACGCGAGTCTCGATTATGCGCTGCTGCGTGTTTCAGGCAACCCAGCCGCAACGTGGGGCCAGGCCTCAATCGACCCGTCGCTTGCAAGTGTCGGGACGAGCGTTTATGAAATCCATCACGCCGAAGGTCAGCCGAAGGGCTACGACTCGGGTCAGGTGACGGCCACGGGTCAATCGGGTTGCTCGGTGACCGGCCACGCCTATGACGTGAGCATTATCGCAGCAGGTGGCGCGTCCGGTTCGCCGGTCTTCCGTTCCGACAACCACTGCGTGACGGCGATCTGCTTCTGTGGCCCGTTCTGCCAGGAGGGCCAGGCAGTGCAGATGTCGAGCATCTGGCCTGAGGCGGCGCCGATCATTGCTGCTGCTGGCGGGTCCGTGGAGATCTGCGGATGTGGTGACGCAGGCGCAGGCGATTGCTGTGTCGCCAACGGCACGACGCATTGCAATAATGAACAGTGTTGCAATCAAGTGTGCGCAGCCGATCCGTTCTGCTGCGCAACGCAGTGGGATAGCTTGTGCGCAGAAGCAGCACAGGAAGTCTGTGCAGTCTGCGCCTCGTGTGGTGATCCCAACACGGGCGACTGCTGCTCTGCGAATGAAACGCCGTATTGCAACGATGCCGGCTGTTGCAGCATCGTCTGTGCTAAAGATCCGTTCTGCTGCGAAACGCAGTGGGACAGCCTTTGCGCTGAAGCGGCCGTGGATCTGTGCGTCAGCTGCTTCGCCTGCGGCAGCAGCGGCGCAGGTGACTGCTGCGTCTCCAGCGACGCGGGCACGCCGTATTGCAATGATGCTGAATGCTGCCAGGCGATCTGTGCAAAGGATTCGTTCTGTTGCAATACGACATGGGATACGCTGTGCGCTGATGATGCCGTGGATATCTGCGCCGTCTGCCAGTAACCGTGCTGTATCAACTTGATTCAAGGACCGCGGCCGAACTGGCCGCGGTCCTTTTTTGATGGTATCGCATACGCCGGCTTGTCGATGGAACACAATCGTGTTATCCTGTGCCCCGAGTCGGCGGCCTGTCGTCGAGTACTTTTGCACTGGAACGCGCTCTTGCGCGGAACGGCAAGGGCTCTGAGTGGAGACGCACGATGTGGAAACAAAACGCAACGCAAGGGAGAGGAACACAAGAAAAGACTGCACGATGGCACATGTCAGCTTCGGTTGGTCCATGTCGTTGGGCGCGCATCCCAGCGGCTCCATTGATCGTCTTGTTCATTGGCATGGCTCTGCTGGGCAGCGCTTCTTCCGCACAAGCTCAAGCACCCGGTTGCTCCGCGGATCTGGATGAAACCGGAGTGGTCGGTGTGCCTGATTTGCTTCAGTTGCTTTCGTGCTGGGGAACGCTTTTGCCAGGCGACACCTGTGAAGTTGCCGACATTGACGGTGGCGGCGTCGTGGGCGTTCCGGATCTACTCGCGCTGCTCTCACAATGGGGCGAATGTCCAATGCCGGAGGGGTTCTGCGGCGATGAAGGCGCGGGGAATTGTTGCATCGCCAACGGTTCGCCATATTGCAACTATGCAGACTGTTGCGAAAGTGTCTGTGCAGATGACGCGTTTTGTTGCGGCAGCGAGTGGGATGAACAGTGCGCTGCAGCCGCACTCGCACTTTGTTCATTCTGCAGCTACACGAGTTGCGCCGGGCAATGCGGCGGTGGGTCGAGTTTCTGCTTCTGCGATGCGGAGTGCCTCGACTTTGGCGACTGCTGTACGGATGTGTGCGACGAGTGCGGCTACCTTGGCTGCGATGACAGTTGCAACAGCAGTTGCGGCGGCACTGCCTGGAACTGCTGGTGCGACTCATCGTGCTTCGAGTATGGCGACTGCTGCGTTGATGTCTGCCTCTGGTGCGACCAGTGGTATTGCGATTGACTCTCCCCGCCACCGCCCCCCTTGAGCGGGCTCAGTTCATCGTATCGGCGAGGGGTGCGAGCGCGCTCCGGCCGCACGCTGTTCTTGCAGGGGGAACGCCCGCGCTACGTGCTATTTATGGGCTCATGCCGGGCTATGCACCGATTGGCTGCGTCTGCGCTTCGATGCGAGGAAAGAGCGCGACTTTGCTCATCGGCGCCTGCGCTTTGAGGCGGCCCCATTCGCACCGCTCGTGCATGTCGCCCGCAGCGGGATCGATGTCGAGGTTCATGTGCTCCCAGAGTTGCTCCATGCGCTCGGGCAGAATCGGCCAGAGCAGCAGCGATGCAATCCGCAGCGCTTCGGCGCAGCAGTAGAGAATCGATGCGAGTTCCTCACGCCGTGACTCGTCCTTTGCAATCTTGAACGGCTCGGTCTGATTGATAAACGCGTCGATTTTGCGCACAAGGGTTATAGCGTGAGTGACAGCGTCGTCGAGGTTGAAGTTCGCGATGGCCTCAGTTGTACGCTGCGCTGTTTCGCGCGTGAGAGCAGGCCAGTTGAACTCATGCATCAAAGCGCCGCTTGTCCCGGCTTGTGTCTCGGGGAGTCGGCCGTCGAAGTACCGGCCGATCATGGCGGTAACCCGGCTCGCACAGTTGCCAATCGTGTTGACGAGATCGGTGTTATACGTCTCGTGAAGGTGTTCGGCGGTGAAGTTCGAATCAGTCGCGCCGAGCGGCCCCTGCGTGACGAGGTAGTAGCGCAGAGCGTCGAGCGAGTATGTCTCAATGTAATGCTGGATCGTCTCCAGATCGATGAAGTTGCCAAGGGACTTCGACATCTTCTGGCCCTCACTGATCCAGAATGAATGAGCGTACACGCACTTCGGCAGCGGAATGTCAAGCGCGGTCAGCATTGCCGGCCAGATCACAGCGTGGAACCAGAGAATCTCCTTGCCAATGACGTGGTAATCGGCCGGCCAGTATTTCGCGCGCTTTGCGTTCAACTCACTGTTCTCTTCGCCCAAGCCAAGCGCTGTGATGTAGTTCATGAGCGCGTCGATCCACACGTAAATGACGTGTTTGGGATCATTCGGCATCGGAACACCCCACGTGAAGTTTGTGCGAGAGATGGGAACATCCTGCAATCCCTCGCGCAACCGGCCGAGCACCTCGTTTCGCCTTGCCTCCGGCCGCACGAATTGAGGATTCTTCTCAAAGATCTCCTCAAGCTGCTCTTGATACGCGCTCAGGCGGAAGTAGTAGTTTTCTTCCGTGGCGCGCGTGAGGGGCTTGGCGTTGACGGGAGAGACGTACTTCAGATCCTTCGCCTTGGTCTCGGTGTAGTACTCCTCCTGGCCTTCGTCGTACCACCCTTCAAACTTGCCAAGATAGATCGCGCCGGCCTCGAGGAGCCGGCTCATGAAGTGCTGCACCTGCCGCTCGTGTTCGGGATGTGTCGTGCGGATGAAGTGGTCGTTGGAGATGTTGAAGAGCTGAATGACGCCCTGAAACTCGGCAGCATTCTTGTCCGCGAGTTGCTGCGGCGTTACGCCTTGTTCCTTAGCGGATTTCTCGACCTTCACTCCATGCTCATCGGTTCCGGTGAGAAAGAAGACATCGCGACCGGCGAAGCGCATGAAACGCGCATAGACATCGCACAATGTCGTCGTATAGAGGTGCCCGATGTGCGGCCGGTCGTTGACGTAGTAGATCGGCGTGGTGATGTAGGTGGTGTGACGATTCGCGCTGGGCATGTGGCGCGATTGTAGGGGATTGCTCGCGCCATGCCGACCCCAAGTCGCACGGGCTTCCGGGCAAGACCGGCTCGACGAAGCCGTTCCCCGTATCATGCCAGCCGTTCATGCAGCGCGAACAGTTCGAGCACTTGGCACTGGAGCACTTCGATGCGGTCTACCGCATGGCGCTGCAGCTCGCGCGGCATCCGGATGACGCTTGGGATCTTGTGCAGGAGACGTATCTCAAGGCGTTGCGCGTGGCGGAAGGATTTGAAGAACAGGGCGGTGGTATACGGCCGTGGTTGTTCAAGATCCTTCACAATGTGTTCTATACGAGCATCGAGAAGGCCCGCCGCCGCCCGTCCGGCTCGGATGCCCTTGCGGACGTGGCAGAGGCGCCCGGGGATGGGCCCGGTGAGCCGGAGCCGGCATGGGATCTCGCCACCTTCGATTGGGACCAGATCGATCAGCGGCTCAAGGCCGCAATTGACGCTCTGAAGCCAGAATATCGGTCCGTGCTGCTTCTCTGGGGGGTCGAAGGGTTGAAATATCGGGAAATTGCCGATGTACAAGGCGTGCCAATCGGCACGGTGATGAGTCGGCTGCACCGCGCGAGGGCTATCCTCATGGAGCAATTGGCAAACTTGGCCGAAGAAAAACGGCTTGGAAGCGGTTGAATGTCTGGAACGACCCCGAACACCTCCTCATGCGTCAGATCGACCCCAACCTGATTCGAGCGTACATCGATGGTGAGTTGTCGCCGGAGATGGCAGAGGCCGTGCGCCGAGCGATCGACAGCGACACGGAACTCGCGCAACGGTTCGAATTGGAGCAGCGGTTGAAGTCTGCGGTGGGGCAGGTCATGGCCCAAAGCCCAGCCGCGCCCGCTGCCTTGCGCGAGCATCTGGAAGTGGCGCTAAGCGAGCAGGCGACTACGACCGCGACATCAGATCATGCGAGGGCGACACCATCGGTTGTTGCGTCGCGCCGTGGCGTGCTGGCCGCGATGGCGTCCCTCTTGGAGCCGATAGTGCGGCCGAAGCCGATGAGCATCGGGGCCGTCCTGGCTGTTCTTGCCATTGCGGTTGGTTCCGTGCTCTTCGGCATTTTCTATCGGCCGATCGATTCAGTTGCGCCCCCTCAAGGCGGACAGGGCCAGTTCGTTTCCGATCCGGCGGAGTATGCATCACTCGAACACGACCGCTGTGTGCAGAATCCGGCTCACCTCAAGCGCAAGGTCAACATGTGCGACAAGGTCGATGCCGCTGCGATGCTGACGGAGCATTTCGGCGTTGAAAGCGTGACGATTTTCGACCTCTCTGAAATCGGATACGAGTTCATCGGAGAGGGTCGCTGCAATCTGCCCGAGGCAAGGCGTTCGGCACACCTGATGTATGAACGTCGGGTAGAGGGAAAATCCCCTGCGAAGCTGAGCATTTTCATCGCTCCGGCCGGCGCGGACCGCCCGGTTTCTCGCTGCGGGGCGACCCTTGAGGCCGGCAAGTGGCACCGGTTCCGAGACGACAAGGGCTGCCGCAAGCGCGTGTTGATTTCGACCGATGATTCACTGGTCTACTTCCTCGTGACATGCGACCAAGATGACATCGGGCCGATTTCCGAAGTTGTCGGTCGAGCGCTACTCGCACGGGCGCGGTAGGCGGCTTCCGGGCTAGTGATCGGCATCACGGCGGTTGCGTGCCAATAATCTCACATGAAACGCGCTGGACGACACGTACGAAGAGTTTCACTTGGCGGAGTCGTGTGTCTCTTTCTGCTGTGCGCGATTCCCGCAGGAGCGCGAGGACAGGACGCGCTTGGGACCGGCAATCGACTCGACGCCAATCCCGCGCGAGGGAGCGGTGGCGTGAATCGGCCGATCCGCGCAGAAGATTATCGCGCGCGCAATCTGATCGTGACAGGCAATGTCGCTGGCGGCCGGGGATTCCGAGGTTCGGTGGGCTACGGCGCTGAAACTGATTTTCGTGATGTGACCGGCGTCGACGATCTCTTCGAGTTCCGCGCAGGTTCCGCGTACTCCGCACCTCAAATCAGCGCATCGCCGACCTGGCAGCAACTTCGTTTTGGTCGCGATCTCGGTGAACTTGCGCTCAGGCGTGGTGACGGTGGTGTTACGTCCGGCATGGTGACCCAGCCACAGCAGCCGGGGGCGTTCGATGAGTTGCCTACGCAACAGCCAGTTGACCACCGGCTGCGACTCGATGCGATCTTGTCCGGTGCGACCACTACCACGCGCATCGGCGCGGCTGATTCCGGTCGGCCGATCGGCGTCGCCTTCACTGAGGACGGACGCATGTTCCGCTTTGACGTCTCGCCGCTGCGCGGCGTGACTGCTGTTGCACAGGATGATCCGATCGCGCGCCTGGGGGTTTCCCCTTATGACGCCGCCCGTATGCGAGCTGAGAGCACGACAGACAGGCCGCAGCCGCGCAGTCCGATCCAGGACGGTGGCTTTGCGGGGCTGCTGGATAGCGGCCGATTGCAGGCGGAGTCACCGCTGCAGTCCGAGCGCGTGGTTTCGAGCGCAGATGATGTCATGACCAACATTCTCGAGCGCATCGCGAATCGTTACGCTGGTCGCACTGACGTGGCGGTGCACGTCGATCCCTCTGCAGTTGCGCAGCTCGATGAGGAGTACCAGGAGTTGCGTGAACGGCTGTCGCTTCTCTCTCCAGCGCAGCGCAGCCGTCAGCGCCTCGAGGCAGCGTCCGAACAGCCCGTGATTGCCGGAGTCGATCCGGAAGAGGCGGGCTCCGAGCAGGTGGGCCACCAGCCGGTCGATCCGCGTTCCCCGGTTGAGGAGGAAGGCGTCCCTCCACGGACAGGAGTCGCCGAAACAGTTCCACCGGGCGGGCTCACGCGGCTCTTCGAGGCGTTGCGCCATGGTGAACAGATCGATCGCCTTGCTATGGAAGGCAACACGCGCTTCGATGAATTGATGCGTGAAGGGGAAGAAGCGCTGAGGGCAGGTGAATATTTCGATGCTGAGCGGCAATTCATGCGCGCCCTGCGCATCGCGCCGGGCCATCCGCTCGCGATGATCGGCGCAGCTCATGCGCAGCTCGGCGCCGGTTTGCAGTTGCCGGCGGCATTCTCCATTCGCCGCGTCCTTCGCGTTCACCCGGAGTTGATCGATGCGGAGTACGAGCGCGGACTTGTCCCCAGCCGACCGCGCCTGGTGCAGGTGGTTGACGCCACTGAACAGCGGCTTGAGCGCACTCCGGGCGATGAGGCGGATTACGGGCTGGTCATGGCGTACATTGGCCGCCAACTGGGTGACCGCGTCTTGATCGAACGCGGGTTGTCCTTGATGGAGGAAGCCGCACCCGATGATCCATTGCTGACGGTGCTGCGCAGCATCTGGCTTGCCCCACCGGAGGAAACGCCGACGCCTCGCAACGAGCGAACCCAGCCACATCCGGTGCCAGAGAAGTAGGTGATACGCGGAGGCGTGGCCGCCTCACTCCGAAATGTCCAAGGGCGGACACGTGCAGAACAGGTTCCGGTCGCCGTATGCCTGATCGATGCGCGAGACGTGCGGCCAGAACTTGGCGTCGCGCAGCCAGGGCGCGCTCGGCGGAAAGGCCGCCTCCTCTCGTGTGTACGGATGCGACCATTCGCTCTTGATGAGCATCGAGATCGTGTGTGGCGCGTTTCGAAGAACATTGTCATTGCGATCTGCCCGGCCCTCCTCGATCGCGCGGATCTCTTCGCGGATCGAAATCAGCGCATCGCACAAGCGATCAAGCTCATCCTTCGTTTCGCTCTCGGTCGGTTCGATCATCAGCGTCCCTGCCACCGGGAACGACATGGTCGGCGCATGAAAGCCGTAGTCCATGAGCCGCTTCGCAATGTCGTCAACGCGAATGTCTGCGGACTTTTCAAATGCGCGGCAGTCGAGAATGAACTCGTGCGCGACGCGCCCGGTCGTGCCGGTGAAGAGGATCGGGTAATGCGCTTCAAGACGCCGGGCCATGTAATTCGCGTTGAGGATGGCGATCTCGGAGGCGCGTTTCAGTCCTGCTGCGCCCATCATCGCGATGTACATCCACGAGATGGGGAGGATGCTTGCGCTGCCCCATGGCGCTGCCGCGACAGGGCCGACCCGGGGCGTCGCTTGGGCGCCGCTGCGCGGCTTCTGCGCTGTGCCCCGGCTTGCATTGAGTGGATCGCCGGGCAGGAACGGCGCGAGATGCTCAGCGACACCGATCGGTCCCATTCCGGGGCCGCCGCCGCCGTGAGGAATGCAGAATGTTTTGTGCAGGTTCAGGTGGCACACATCCGCGCCGTAGTCGCCGGGGCGCGCGAGGCCGACCTGTGCATTCATGTTCGCTCCGTCGAGGTACACCTGCCCGCCGTGCTCATGCACGATGTCGCAGACTTCCCGGATGTTCGGTTCGAACACGCCGTGCGTTGACGGATACGTCACCATGATCGCAGCGAGATTCTGCGCATGTTGCTCGGCCTTGGCGCGAAGATCATTCGTGTCGATGTTGCCGTGGCGATCGCAGGCGACGGCGACGACCTTCATGCCGGCGATCACCGCGCTGGCTGGATTCGTGCCGTGCGCGGAGACTGGAATCAGGCAGATATTGCGATGCGACTGGCCGCGCGATTCGTGATACGCGCGAATGGCGAGAAGCCCGGCGTACTCACCCTGCGAGCCGGCGTTGGGCTGAAGC
>CAZFZT010000104.1:0-9488 GCA_964523675.1 uncultured Isosphaeraceae bacterium | reverse complement strand
GCCGCGGGAGCGTCTGACGACATCGACACGCGCAGCGACATCTACTCGCTGGGTGCGCTGCTGTACGAACTGTTGACGGGGGCGACGCCGTTCGAGCGGCACGAGCCCGACGGTTCGAGTACCGATAGCGGTCGGCGGATAATGGGCGGACAGGAGCCGATGCAGCCCAGCAAGCGATTGCGATCTTTGGCGACCTCTCGCGCGAAGCGCATCAGTCCCGAGGCCGCCGCCCCGGCGGGTCGCTCTGCGCAGGAGATCGCGGAGCAGAGAGGTACGCGTCCCGACGCACTCATCGAGGCGCTGCGGAGCGATCTCGACTGGATCGTGCTCAAGTGCCTCGAAACGGACCGCTCCCGACGATACGAAACTGCCGCCGCGCTGGCCGACGAACGCGCAGCCGCCGGTATGGTCCGGGTTCCACGGACATACAGGCAGCGTCCAGCGCCGGCCGCTCACGTTCCACGGCTTCGGCCCTTCGGCTGCCGGCAGGTGCTGCGCAATCCACGCGGCAAGGTCGAAGTTGCCGGCCGCGCCCGTCGCTTGCGCGCTCTTTAGGGACTCCGATAACTCCGGTGCGTAATCCAGCAGTAGCGCGTCGGCTACAACGTCCAGCACCTCTGGAACGTCGATGAGCAGCGCCATCCGATGCGGCCGCTCATCGGTTGAATCTCCCTTGCACGCCGGCGTCCCGTAGAGCCGGACGATTCTCGCGGGATTGTGAACCGATGTATCAATCGTCGCGCGCTCATCATCGAAGTCCGCCGCAAGCCGCGACAGCACGCGCTCCACGAGTCCGCCGTCTTCGGGCGGCAGGTCGATTCGATAGAGCAGGTGCGCACCGTTGCCCGAATCCGCCAGCAGCGGCATGGGCCAGCCGCGCTTGCTCATCGACTCGCGTATCAGCCGGGCCGTCGCCAATGCGTACTCGTGCTCATCATTGGTTGCGGATATGCCGGCGGGGCGCTTGGCGTCGATGTCCACGAGCAGCCACCGCCGACGGATGATGTCATGGTCGGATGTGGTAGGTTCCTTGCCGACGGCGCGGATGCGATTGCACGAGCGGGCGAGCAGCGCGGGGTCCACTTCATTCATGGTCAGATAGATGCCCTTGGCGCTGGCAATCTTCGGGCAGGCATCCGCAAGTTTCGCGGGTGAGTCGAAGTAGCCGCTAATCGTGCTCGGCCACTGGCGGCCGCCCTTCATCGTCGCGTCCAGACCTCGCAGTTCGGCAATACCGCCGGACGCCACGAGCAGGCGAGCCGCACGGATGATTTCATCGCGGCTACAATGGGGTGATTCACCGCCGCCGTTTGCGCCCCCAGCGCCCGGCGGTTTTTCATTGGGCGGTTGTCTCACGCTGCACCTCGCTTTCGGGCTTCCCACTGTTCGCGTTCCGGCGCGCCGGCGGCCAACCATTCCACGAGTTCATCGCGCCGCCAGAGCACCCGCTTACCGAGCCGCACCGGCGCGGGCATCCGTGCCGAAGCGTTCATACTCCAAACATGCCGGGCGGAGACGCCGAGCAGCGCAGCCACGCCGCGAACGTCCAGGGCGAGCGGTTCATTCTCAATTGTGTTCATGGGGTAGGTCTCCAGTTTCGGCCGCACCATTGCGGCTCTACTGGAGTGCGCGCGCCTTCGCGTTTTACTTCGCGCTTCAGCATCTGCGCGCGTTGCAACGCCACTCGTTTCCGAGCGATTCGCCGCAAAAGATTTCCTACATGTTTTTCGCCGGCGCGAAGTTTGGCGCGAAGTCGCGCGAAGTCAATCGTCCGGCTGCGCATCCAGCGACGCGCTTGGCCGGATCGACCTGCCACAACCGCGCTGGCGCTTCAACGCTTCGGCATGGCGTTTCAGAAGCCCCGATACGCCGCTCTCGTTCGTGCCGAGTTCATTGGCAATCTGTTTATGCGTCCACCCTTGTACCTTCAAATCTACTGCGAGTATCTGTTTTGCCGTCGGTCCGCGCAGACCTACGCGCGGTCGTCTCTTTCGCTTCCGCTTCACCTCTGCCGCCTTCGCCTCAGTAGCCGTATCATGTTTGGGGGGTAGGGGGGCTTTGCGCGCTTCGCTGCACGCGCCGCACAGTCGCACTTGCGGAATCTTCCGCGGACCGAGCGCGGTTTCAATCACTTCGACGCCAGACGTTACCGGCACCTTGCCGCAGTCTGGACAACGCGGTACCGGCGCGGGTTCTGGCTCCGTGTTGAAGCCGGATACATTCGCAAACACCGGCAGCATCCCGCCGTTCGCCCCCGCGCCGGCCGGCGCGGCGACGCTGCACCCGTGCGTCGGTAGCACGTTGACGGCCGTACCGACGTTCGACGATAGCCGCGTGTAGTCAGCACCCGGCCCGATTGCGGTCACTGTGCTGCGCAGTTCCTTAAGGGCTTTCCGCACTGCAGCGTTCACATAATCATCGGCCGGCGCGGCTTGCAGCGCCCCATCCATCGCGCGGGTCGCCGAGTCGAGTTCCGCAACGGCGTCCTGATACTGCTCCGCCTTCTCGAAACCGGGCCGCACACTCTGCGATGCCGCGCGAAGCGCATCGCGCAACCGCCGAGCCGCGCGCGCAATTGCGTTCATGCCGGCGGGCGCAGGCGATGCGTTCGCCGGTTGCGGCTCATCCGGCTCGGCACTCGGCTCCGTCAAGGACTTGCTGCGGGCCCGCCCGATGCTCTCCGCCTCGGCAGCCAGCAGCAAGCGGACTTCCCTCACAAGCGCCTCGTCGCCGCACTCGCTCCAGAATGATCGCGGCTCCGTTGCCTGCTCAAAGATACGTGCCAGGTTCAACAAATCACGACGCAATGACTCGCTCAGCAGCGGCATCGCCGCATTCATCGCCAGATAGAACTTATCGAGCAAGCCGTGCAGCGGCGCGCGTTCATGGGCCGCGCATTTCTCGAAGCCGCCGGTCTCCATGCCCAAAGGGACCCATTTCAGCACGCGCTTGTCCGCGTTCATCCACTCATGTTGGAAGTTGTGAATTCTTTCTTCGAGTAGACCGATGATCTCATGTGGGGCACGTTTCTGCTCGTCACTTGTGCGCATCGCCACCTCGTCAATCGAGAAGATTCGCTGAGCCAATGCCTCCAATTGCTCCGCAGTGCCAGCCGCTATCGAGCCAGCTCTAAGTTCCGCGCACAAATCTCGCAGGCGCACAAGGTTGGAAGCGTCATCATCGACCGGGTAGGGGGGCGAATCAGACAGCATCCGCCAGCCCGCCCCCTTCACTTGACGCTCGACTCGTCCATCCGGCCGTCGAATCGTGCATGTTCGCTCCGGTCGCAGCCGCACTCCGCCACGCCACCTCACAGCCGATTTCAGTAGCCCATGCTCGATTGTCAGCAACGACCCATCACTCATTTGTCTTGTTCGAGGCGGGCGCGGCACGAAGGCATAGACGAGATCGAGCACGTGCTGGATTCGCTTCGGCAATGCCAATGTCTTGCCTAGCCGCAGTTCGCTGACGAGAGCGCGGATTGCATCCGCCAGTTGTCTGCGCGCGTCGCGTTGATTGCTCGACGTTGGTGCGGCGGTCGTCATGGCGCAGGCCGATGCTTCGATAGTGGCGGCAATGAGCTCAAGGCCGTCAAAATAGGTGGCAGATTCCGGCCGGTTTGGAGTTCGGTCCAGAACGTCTCGCGCTGCGACAATAAATGGACTCTCGGCCCGTGCGTAGGAGTACCCGCTGTTTGCCGGGGGATGAGTTATGTACGCGCGATGAACATCTGCGCGCAACGTCGCATCGGCAGGAGAGGCAAACGCGCCCAACGCGATCGCCCGCACAATCAATTCGCTTGCCTTCCGCTCGCAAACACGCGGCCACACTTCGTCCGGCTGCGCTAACGCCAGTCCTTCAGTGCGCAGTTGCAGCAGTTCATCCGCGATTGCCGACAGTTCCGATGCTCGCGCTGCCGGAGATTTGGATGCGGCGTTACGCTCGTATCGCGCCAGTTCGTCACGCTGATTCTGTTGATCGAATTCGACCTGCTTCATCAGCAGGGCGTTTCTTACTCCGAGCCCGCCATCAGATGGATTTGATATTGCCATAGCACGAACTCCGAATGGGGCAATGGACGCCGGTCGGGAATTCGTGCCCGTGCAGCGTCCATGCCGCGCGCCCGCACTTTCAGCGGGCGAATCCGAACGATTCTATGCACGCTATACAATGTGGGTTCACTGCCCCGCATGAATCT
The DNA here is from genome assembly GCA_964523675.1 of uncultured Isosphaeraceae bacterium. GTDB lineage: Bacteria > Planctomycetota > Phycisphaerae > Phycisphaerales > SM1A02 > CAZFZT01. The sequence goes on along the minus strand of CAZFZT010000104.1, from coordinate 5,290 downwards.
GCTATCCTGTGCATCGCCGTGCCATGATCGGCCGGGCGGTTCCGGTCGGCGGGGGCGGCAAGTTCAGGACAATGCGGTAATGCCGACCCGAACCAGCAAAACTGGCAGCGAACTATTCATCGTTGATAACAGCGACGAAGCATGGAAGGTGCAGCGATACTTGCACGACTGGTGCCAGATTTCGTCTGGACTCGATATCGCCACCGCGTACTTTGAGATCGGTGCCCTGCTCGCGCTCAACGGCGAATGGCCAAAGGTGGACAAGATTCGCATCCTCATGGGCGATGAGGTGTCCAAACGAACGAGGGCGGCCTTCGTCGAGGGGCTGCGGAGCATCACCAAGCGGCTCAACGACAGTATTGAGGCCGAAAAGGCGCGTAACGACTTCCTCCTGGGCGTGCCCGAGATCGTCGAGGCCATCCGCTCCGGTCAGATCGAGTGCCGCGTCTACCGCAAGGACAAGTTTCACGCGAAGGCGTACATCACTCACGCTCGGCTTGAGGTCGTCGGCTCTGCCGCGCTTGTCGGATCGTCTAACTTCACTGAGCCGGGCCTTACGAAGAATATTGAACTCAATACGAAGGTCGAGGGGCCATCTGTCTCCGTCCTGCAAGAGTGGTACGAAGAACATTGGGAAAATGCCGAGGATGTCACGCCCGAAATTCTGCGCGTCGTCGAACGCCACACGCGCGAGTATTCGCCGTTCGAGGTGTTCGCCAAGGCGCTGCACGACTACTTCCATGCCGATCGACTAGAGCCCGACGACTGGGAACGCCATCGGTCCGCGATGTATCCGGTGCTCGACCCCTATCAGCGCGATGGATACCACAACATGATCGACATCGCCGCCCGTCACAACGGCGCGTTCCTATGCGATGCGGTCGGCCTCGGAAAGACGTTCATCGGCTTGATGTTGATTGAGCGCCTGATACTGCACGAACGAAAGAACGTGCTCCTGCTTGTTCCCAAATCCGGCCTCGACACGGTATGGCGGCCGGCGCTCAAGGAATATCTCAAGAACATTCGGCGGGGCGCTTTCGGCGGCTTCGACATCCTCACGCACTCTGATCTCTCCAGCAGTAACGAGGAAATCCGCGAACGCATTGAAGCCGCGAAAGAGCGAGCTCACGCCGTCATCATTGACGAAGCCCACCACTTCCGGAACACCGGCACGCGCGGCGACTTCCTCGGCGATGTGCTCGGCGGGGCAGTGCGCACCGGCCGCCCCATTCCCGGCGAAGGCCGCGTTTCCATATCCCGCTACTGGCGTCTGTTCGACCTCATCGGCGACAAGTGCTGTTACTTGATGACTGCTACGCCGATCAACAATCGTCTGGCCGACTTGCGCCACATGATCGAACTCTTCTCCCGCCGCCGTGAAGATCATTTCTCACGTCCGCCGCTTGGCATTAAGAACCTCCAGGCATACTTCCGCGACCTCGATCGCCGCCTCGACGAGATCGCCCATGAGCGCGGCCAGGGGTCGGCCGAAGTCACCGATGCCGCGCAAGCCAAGCAGGTCCTCGACCGCGATCCGCTCATCAATGCCATTGTCGTCCAGCGTAGCCGCGCTTACGTCAAGGAAAGTCAGATCGTCGCCGGCGCATCGCTTACACAGTTCCCGGAGCGCGAGAATCCCAAAGTCATTCCGTACGGCCTTCGTGCAGTTTATGGCGAGTTGCTCAAGATGGTCGATCGTGCGTTCCACCGCACCAAGCCGCTCTTTTCTCTCGCGCCTTACTTCCCGCTCGCCTATGCGAATTTTGAGACCGATACCGAAGAATATGCCTTTGCGAGGGGTCGCCAGAAACAAGTCGTTGCGCTCATCCGCACCGGATTCCTCAAGCGGTTCGAGAGTTCGGTTCATGCGTTTGATCGCTCGTGCGAGCGTCTGCTCGTGAAACTGCTGGCGTTCGTCTTCAAACATCGTGAAACCGAATCCGAGAAACGCGCCTTGGAAAAGTGGATGGCGCGCCATGAATCGCTCATCGCTCAGCTTCGTGAGCATCACCCCGCTCTCTTCGATGCCGCTGCAAGGGATGATTCTCTCTTCGCCGATGTCGAGGAGGATGATGGCGATCCCGAACTCGCCGGCAGCGTGCTCGATGACATCGACAAACTCTCGCGCGAGGACTACCGGATCCACGAGATGTTCGAGGAAACCATGCAGGACCTCGAACTTCTTGCCGACTTCTTGCGCGAACTCGATCGCTTCAAGCCCTCGCACGATGACAAGTGCCGCCAACTCATCAAGCTGCTCAAGAAGGACAAAGTCCTGCGTACGCACAAACTGCTCCTCTTCACTGAATTCGCCGATACTGCCGAGTACCTCTATGAGCAGCTCATCGCGGCCGGCATTGACGGCGTCGAACTCGTCGATGGCTCATCCGCATCGCGGCAGCGCGCTGACATCATCCGCCGATTCGCTCCGTACTACAACCGTTCCGATGCCGCGACTACCGAAGCCGAAGGTGGCGAAATCCGTGTCCTCATTTCCACCGATGTGCTCTCCGAAGGTCTGAATCTCCAGGACTGCACGCGCATGGTGAACTACGACCTCCACTGGAACCCCGTGCGCCTCATGCAGCGCATCGGCCGCGTCGATCGCCGTATGAACCCAGCGATCGAAGCCGCCATCCTCGCAGCCCATCCCGAACAGGCCGACTGTCGCGGCACCGTCGCCTACTACAACTTCCTGCCGCCCGATGAGCTGAACACGCTGCTCTCGCTCTACAGCCGCGTCACGCACAAGACGCTGCGCATCTCCAAGACCTTCGGCATCGAAGGCGGCAAACTCCTCACCGCCGAAGATGATTGGGACGCGCTCCGCGCCTTCAATGCCGACTACGAGCGCAAAACGCCGGCCGAAGACCTCCGGCTCGAATACGAGCGGCTCGTCGCCGCGCACCCCGCGCTGGCCGAACGGCTGGCGCACCTACCCGGCCGCGTCTTCTCTGGCAAAGCTCATCCCAACCCCGACAGTCGGGCCGTGTTCTTCTGCTTCGCGCTGCCCGTGCCGCCCCAGGAACAACCCGTCAATCGCCGCGATCCCACGCTTTTCGACGGCGAACTCGAACCACCAGCAAACGACCCGCAATGGGTCGCCGACGGCTCAGCCGTCGAATGGTACTGTTACGACCTTGCGAGCAAGGAGATTCTCACCGATCCTGTCGCCATCGCAGCCCTCATCCGCTGCGAGCCGGAAACACCGCGCCGCTGCGCAATCGAACAGCCCACCCTCGCCGAAGTTCGCGCGCTCGTCGAGAAGCACATCAAGAACACCTATCTCAAGAAGGTCCAGGCACCACCGACCGATGCAAAGCCGCAACTCAAATGCTGGATGGAACTGAACTAGGCACGGGGAAACATGCCAAACGCTGCAACAATTCAGGAAGCCATCCAGAAGGTCAACGATCAGGAGTCCTTCGTCCGCGAACTTCTCGCCGGCGCGCTCGACTGGCCGCTTGGCGAACACGCCGCCTCGATTGAGGATGTCGCCTACGAGTGGACTGCCGAAGAGTTACAGGCCGAAGGGCTCACAGAAAGGGTCACCGGCGGCAAGGTCTATCAGATCGTCCTGCCCAACAACCCGTGGGGCATCTTCATCCTCGACTTCAAACGCCCTGATGCACTCGTCAGCGGCCGGGGCATGACCGGCGTGCTTCGGCGCGTCCTCAGTCGCTTCATTCAGAAGAAGCGAGCCAGCGCCAACGACCCGCACCGCGCCGTCTTCAAGCGCGAGAACCTGCTCTTCATCTGCAATCACAAGTACCAGCGTTATCGCTTCGCGCACTTCAAAGCGCCGCGCGAAGATTCCGCCACAGCGCCGATGGCTTCCTTCGGCTGGGGACCTGAGGACATTCACGCCGTTCGCACCATCTGCGAGTTCAACCTCAAATCGCTCGTCTGGCCAGATTCGCTGCCGCAGACATCGGAGCAGTGGACCGCCGCATGGGGCAGCGCGTTCGATGTCGAGAAGGTCACGAAGCAGTTCTACAAGGATTACGCGGCCGTCTTCGAGAAGACCGAAGCCGTCATCGCCAAGCAAAAACTCCTCAAGGGGGACGACCTGCGTCTCTTCACGCAGTCGCTGTTCAATCGCCTCATGTTCCTGCGCTTCATCGAGCGCAAAGAATGGCTCACGTTTCCCGGCCAGCAGGACTCCCGCTACCTCGCCGCGCTCATCGCAGCCGCCGGCATCGGTCGCCGATCGTTCTACAAATCACGCCTGCACCCGCTCTTCTTCGGCGGCCTTGCAGAAGAGGGCAAGCAAGAATCCGACGCCTACGGCTCCGTCCCGCTGCTCAACGGCGGCCTCTTCGAGCAGTCTGACATCGACAAGAAAGTCACCGACCTCCCCGATGCACTCTTCCCGCCCATCATCGGCGAGGACGGCCTCTTCTACCGCTACAACTTCACCGTCGAGGAATCAACGCCGCTGGACATCGAAGTTGCCGTCGATCCCGAAATGCTCGGCAAGGTGTTCGAGGAACTCGTCACCGGCCGGCATGAATCCGGCTCCTACTACACGCCGCGCCCCGTCGTCTCCTTCATGTGCCGCGAGGCCCTCAAGGGCCACCTTGCCGACCGCACCGACGCTCCGGAGAAGTCCATCGCCCGGCTTGTCGATGACCACATCGTCGAAGGGCTGACCGATGCGCACGCCCAGCAGATTCTCGACGCCCTCGACAACCTCAAAGCTGTGGACCCCGCCTGCGGATCGGGCGCGTATCTGCTCGGTTTGCTTCAGGAACTTATCGCCATCCGCCGCGCGCTGCAGAGCGAGAAGCTCGTCACCGATCCACAGTTCCTCTACAAACTCAAACTCCACATTATCTCGAACAACCTCTACGGCGTGGACATTGATCCCTTCGCCACGGAGATCGCCAAACTCCGTCTGTGGCTTTCACTCGCTGTCGAGGCGAAGAAGCCGGTGCCGTTGCCCAACCTTGACTTTAAGATCGAGACAGGTGATTCCTTACTCGGCCCCTGCGAAGAGTACGTCCAGGACCTGCGCACCGCCGCGCTACACACGCTCGCCGAGAAGATGATTGCGGAGAAGGAGGAGTTCTTGAAGGCGCGCGGGCGACGAAAACTAGAACTCCGGGAATCAATCGCGCAAAAGATGTTAGCCATCTCACGAGAACTTGAACACTTGCAAAGACGCGGCGTTGTGGATTGGCGCGTGCAGTTTGCAGAGGTTTTCGTCAAGCACGGAGGTTTCAATATCGTTCTGGCCAATCCGCTGTATGTAGATTCTGAAACCATGACTCGGAACAGTCCGCGTCTC
>CAZFZT010000103.1:0-9663 GCA_964523675.1 uncultured Isosphaeraceae bacterium | reverse complement strand
CTCAACTTCGGGCCGCAGCACCCGGCGACGCACACCACGCTGCGCATCATCCTCGAACTCGACGGCGAGCGCGTCGTCCGCGCCATCCCGCACAACGGTTACCTCCACTCCGGCTTTGAGAAACTCGGCGAGCACCACGACTACAACCAGTACGTCACCGTGGTGAGCCGGATGGACTATGTCTCACCGATCGTTAACGACATCGCCTGGCATCACGCGGTCGAGACACTCTTCGGCATCGACCTGACGCCGCGCTGCAAGGTCGTTCGCACCATCCTCGCGGAACTCGGTCGCATTCAGAATCACCTGTTGTGCATTGGCGCGGCTGCGCTCGACCTCGGTGCGTTCACAGGATTCCTTTACGGCTTCAACGAGCGCGAGCACATCTACGACATTCTCGACTACGTCTCCGGCCAGCGCTTTCATCCCGATTACACGCGCGTCGGCGGCACCATGCAGGACCTGCCTGATGATGAAGTCTTCCGCAAGATGGTGCGGAACTTCATCGACACGCGCATGCCCAAAGCGATCAAGGATATTGAGACGCTGCTCAATCGCAATCGCATCTTCATTGATCGTGTGCAGAACATCGGCGTGATCAGCCACGATGACGCCATTGCGTGGAGTTTGTCCGGACCGCTTGCGCGCGCCTCCGGCGTGAAGCGAGACCTTCGCAAGGACGAACCATACCTCTGCTTCAAGGAGAATTGGGATGGTGAAGGCGCGGAGCCCGTCCAGTTCAATGTTGCGATTGCCACCGCCGGCGACTGCTATTCACGCTACCTCGTGCGGCTTGAAGAAGTCAGGCAGTCGATACGCATCATCGATCAGTTGATCGACCGCATTCCGAAGGGGCCGATGAATGTCGATGTCGAGGGCAAGGTGCATATTCCCCCCAAGGCCGACGTGTATGGCTCCATCGAAGGACTGATCCAGCACTTCGAGTTGTTCATGTACAACCGCGGCTTCGATGTTCCAATCGGCGAAACGTATGCCGCCATCGAATCGCCCAACGGCGAACTGGGTTTTTACATCGTCGGCGACGGCGGGCGCACGCCGTGGAGAGCCAGCACCCGGCCGCCGTCGTTCATCAATTATCAATCGTTCTCAAAAATGCTCGAAGGCCACATGCTCGCGGATCTGGTCGCGGTGCTGGGGTCAATCAACGTCATTGCTGCAGAGTTGGACAGATGAATTCACCACAGAGGCACAGAGAGCACAGAGGAGAGCGAAAAGAGAGGGTATGAAATGCGACGTAGGTTCAGGGCCATCCTCCTTATCGGTGCCGTGCTGATCGTCGCTGCTACCGCCTACTTTCTGAATTCTCATCGAAACCCGCTTCGTGGAGTGAGACTCGATCAATCAGCAACTCTGCTCGTGTATGAACATGGTGACATTGCCTACGAGAAGACATTCGTTCCAGATCGAGAAACGAGCGACCTGCTGCGTAGGTGGATCGCGGATGACTCTGAGTGGACTCTATCATTTGCAACTTTTGCGCCGCAGTTGATCGTTGACATGGATGAATGCACCATCAACTTCACGGGCAACCGTGTCGCATGCAACTGTGGTGGAAAACAACTGCCAAGGAGCATGAACGCTCTGGATCATGACTTGAAGCGCGCTCTTGCGAAAAGTGTTCTCGATTCGCGACCTGCTCATTAACTCCCAACCTCTCTGTGTCCTCTGTGCCTCTGTGGTGAATACATGGCCTGGATAGTCAAACCATCTGCGACGACGAAGATTCCCACGCGGTCTGAGCCGTACCTCACCGACGCGATGAAAGCGCGGTATGAGAAGGAAATTCTCCCACGTTATGAAACGAAGATGGGCGCGCTCATGCCCATCTTGCACGATGTACAGCACACGTATCACCACATCCCGTATCAATCGATGATCGAGATCGCGCGCTTCCTCGAGATCGCGCCCGGCGATGTGCTTGACACCGTTTCGTTCTATGAAGAGTTTCACGCGGAGCCGGTGGGCAAGTACGTCATCGGCGTGTGCCAGTCGATCGCGTGTGAAGTCTGCGGCCATCAGGCCATCATCGATCACATTCGCACGAAGCTCGGCATCGATCCGCACGAAACGACGGAAGACGGCAAGTTCACGCTGCTCGCGCTCGAGTGTCTCGGCGCCTGCGAAGGCGCGCCGTGCGCCCTCGTCAACGACGATCGCCACGACAACCTCACCATCGAAGGCATCGACAAATTGATTGATTCATTGCCTGATTGAGGTCAGGAAGGTCGCTCAACTGCGACATTTTCGGATGTCGCGTCGGTTCGATGGCCGATTTGAATGGAAGTCTTGCAAGTCGTCGCCGCCTTCGCTACGCTGGTGTGGCGGGTTCCGGCCGCTGCGGCACTGGACGGCTGCCTTGCGATCGATCTTCTGCCCTGCCGCCTATCGTTGCCTCCTCAGATGACGCATCTGCCCAGCCAAGCCAGCGCTCAAGATCAGCCGGAGGCAGCCCCGCAGGATTCCTCGGCCGCAACCGATTTGGAGCCGACCAACAGCGTGGAACTGCTGCCGGGCCCACTGGCGACACCTCGCGCGAAGAAGAACATTCCGGAAGGATTGTGGATGCGATGCCCGCCGCCGGACGGCTGCAGTGCAATCCTCTTTCGCAAATCCGTTGAGCAGAACCTCTGGGTGTGCCCCGAGTGCCAGCACCACTTTCGCGTCACCGGCGAGCAGCGGGTCAAGCAGTTGTGCGACCCCGGATCGTTCGAGCCCTTCAACGAGAAGATGGCTCCGATGGATCCGCTCAATTTCGTCGACCTGAAGACGTACAAGGAACGAGTGCTTGCAGCACAGAAGAAGTCCGGTCAGAACGACGGCGTCCACACCGGCTTCGGATTCATCAAAGGACGCAAGGTGATCCTCGCCGTCATGGATTTCTTCTTCCTGGGTGGATCGATGGGTTCGGTCATCGGTGAAAAGATCACGCGCGCAGTCGAAACAGCAGGCGAACACGACCTTCCTTTAATCATCGTCAGCGCATCCGGCGGCGCCCGCATGATGGAATCAGGTTATTCGCTTATGCAAATGGCGAAAACCTCAGCCGCACTCGCGCGCTTCGATGAAATGGGCGGCCTCTATATCTCGGTCCTGACAGATCCAACCACCGGCGGGGTCACCGCAAGTTTCGCGATGCTCGGCGATGTGATTCTTGCGGAACCAAAGGCGCTCATCGGCTTCGCAGGGCCGCGCGTCATTCAACAGACGATCCGCCAGGAACTTCCCGATGGATTCCAACGTGCAGAGTTCCTCCAGAACTGCGGGTTCATCGATCGAGTCGTCCATCGCAAAGACCTGCGCAGCGAGATCGGCTCGCTTATCGATTACGCAGGGAAGTAGAAGGTTGAAGCGACGGGGGCCGAGGTGAAAAAAAGCTGCAAAAATTTGCGATTTATCGCATTTCCTCGTCAGGATTCGATGACGCGCAACGCCTCCATTTCGGAGCATCGATAAAGCCCATTCCGGCGCTTTGCGGCTCCTGTGGAGGTCAGCATAATGCGAACGGTTTCAGTATCGACCGGCAGCCGCCTACTCACGAATAGGCAATGGCATGACATCGCGCTCTCGCTCTCGCTGAGTCCGAGGGAGCTCCAACTCGTCCGCTACGTCTTCGACGACCTTGGTGAAACCGGCATCGCACTTGCGCTGGGCACATCCCGCCATACCGTCCACTCGCAATTTGGGCGACTGTACATCAAGCTCGGCGTCAACTCGCGCACCGCCTTGGTGGTTCGCGTCATCGAAGAGTACATCAACCTCCGAGATTCTGCCGCACGAGCTCACGTCACACGAAAAGTGTAACCTCAATAGGCGACTTGTGACCCCTCCAGAAGTGGCTTACTTTCCAGTCACTTCTGTACCACGGCCTTGCCTCGGCGGGGCGCTTCCTTGGAGGACTCACGATGATGGGATGCCAACGGGACGGGTTGGGACGACTACTTCTGGCTGCAATGCTGCTTTGTCTTCTGGCGGGAGCAGCGCACCTTGTCTTGCCGTCTAGCCATGCGGACGACGGCGAGGTTGTCAGTTCCACAACCGACATGCAGGGCGACGGCGAGCCGGATAGAACCGAGCGAAGACCTGATGAGGGGCCTGGGGAGGTACGGATCAAAGCGAGTAATGTAGGCGCAGGGACAGGCGAGATTGTCCTGCGCGGCCGAACGACCGGCGATCGCTTCGGTGAAGACGTCGCGATACTCACAGGGCCGAGCAACTATGCTGCCCATGATTTAATCGTGGGCGCACCCAAAGGTGGGACAAACAAGCAGGGCGAGGCCTACGTCTTCTTCGGCCCGTTCGAAATCCCCTCCGGACAGAGCGAGCTCGTGCTCACAGCGGATGATGCTGATATCACGCTTCGGAGTGCCTGGGATGATGATGTTGACTTCGGACATCGCGTGGCGCCGCTCTACGACATCACTGGCGACGGTTGGCCCGAACTGCGAGTGCGCTCATCCTATACCCCTACCGACGATGTTGAGTACGTCATCACCCAGGTGTTTCGCAGCGATCCCACGGATGGCTACTCGAACGGCGGTGAACTGCTGTATGCAGCCGTCGAATTGCCATGCAACGGCGGGGGCTTTTGGACGCCACTTGATGGCGATGCGATCGGCGATCAGACGATCACGGTGAATGACTTTATGCGGGTCGCAATCAACTTCGGCTCGGCCGATCCCGACTTGACGCGCTTTGATGGTGATCTCAACGGCGATGAGGTCATCGATGCTGCCGACTTTGAACTGGTCCTGAACAACATGGACACGCTGGGCTCGATAGTCGTCTACGGCCAGGACATACCAGAGGTCGAGGCGAATGAGATTCCGGTGCTGAACTACGTGGAACTCGCGTGGTTTGCAGTGACGCCGGACATCATCCCTGTCCGGCCGGGCATACCCGTCGATCCGGTTGACCAAATTGATCCTTGCGAAGATAGGCCGGACTGCTGCGACGAACCCGAGATTGATCCCTGCGACATAGACATCTGCGATCCTCTGTGCTCGTATCGCAGTTGTGAGCCGGCTTGTGATCCCGGCGAGGTAGAGGATCCGCCGTTCGGTCCATGCCACCCCGCATGCCCGGACCGATTCTGCAACGCGGGTTGTGGATTTGATGATGACTTCAATCCGTACGGCAAGTGTCACAAGGAGTGTGATCTATTGCCACCATGCCATGCGCTGTGTGAGCCGCATTGCAATGCTGCATGTGAGGATGGCGACCCGTGTGGTCTCAGCTGCTCAAACCGAGAATGTGATCCAGCGTGCGGCGGTGATCCGTGCGATCCTGGCTGCTGGAAATCCGGGTGCAACCCCGACTGCGGCGGTGATCCGTGCGGCCCCGACTGTGATTGGGCGCCATGCACAATCGAGTGCGGCGGCAGCGCGTGCAGTGCCGGTTGCCCCGATTGGCCCTGCAATCCGCTCTGTGGCACCGGTGATCCGATCTGCGAGTATGCCTGCGGCGGCGATCCGTGCAACCCCGGATGCTCCGATATCGACCCGTCATGCATCCCGGAGTGCGGCGGTGATCCCGAGTGCAATCCGGAGTGCAATCCCGAAGTGGACCCGTGGTGCAATTCAAATTGCGGCGGCGATCCAGGCAATTCCGGCTGCGGCGGAGGTGGTGGCGGCGCGTTCGAATGTCCCGTGCAGGAGGTATGCGCGTGGAGTACGTCCACGTTTTGCATGCCCTGGACGTGCCCGCATCCACACTGGAGACACTGGTATGGGTGGTGCCTTGATGAGTGCGACGGCGACCCGGAGTGCGAGCCGCACGACTGGACATGGTCGGTCGCAGGAGCCGCCGAGATTGTTACCGAGCCGGTCCCGCCCGACGCTGACATTTTCACGATGCGGTATGCGGATGTTGAATTCACAGCACCAGGCGGAGCGACGCTCTTCTTGAGCGATGGTTGCTGCACGTACAGGCGGGAGTTTGAAGTTGTGCCCCTCCCGGATCTTTGCATCGACAGTCAGAATGTCTTTGGATACGACACTCCTGAATGTGATGAATCGATAGAAAACCTCGAAGACGATCCAAGCTTGCCGGGCAAATTCATCTTTGCAAACACAGGTGATCGTGATGGAGATGGTGTTCCCGGCTTTGCCGATGGCTTCGATTTCGATCCCCTGTTCGACGATGACGACGCTTCAGAAGGTGACCAGTTCGTGCCGATGCGACTGGTCATTCCCTCGGGTATGGATGCTTCGCAGATCACGTTTAGTTATGACGCTTCGCCTCCGCACGAGATGCTTATCAGCCATGACCCATCAGAGGCGCCCTACATGCCAGCGCCGGGCCTTCTCCGCATCTGGCGCAAAGACGGCAGCGAACTACGCAATATGGCAAGCGTCGCGGACGGCGGCGACTACATCGCACCAAATTATGTGTATGACGCTTCCGACTTTGGTCTGCCTGCCCAAGGTGTCGATGAAGTTACTCTTTGGATTGAGGCGGTGCGACCGAGTCAAGCGATTGGCGATGCCAGTATCGTTGTGATGGTCGGTAAATGTGCGGACGTGATCCGCCTGACCGCAATCGGCACCCAAGTTGTAAACGTGAACCAGGACGGCTCAATCGCCGAAGCGGGACTGCCCAATATCTCGCATCCGACGCCGACAATCAACACTTACCAGTTCGAGTTGACAAATGTCCGCGTGACGGAGGACAACGAGCGCGTGCTTGCTGATCTCGTCGTGGCCGGCTCAATCGAAGACGCTCTCTCAAACTTGTGGCCCGGCCCGGACGGCATCATCGACGCACTACACGTGCGCCTCAATGGTGAGCCGGCACAGGTGATCGACGGCAGTGAACCGGTCGTCATCGGCGTTTCGTTCACGAAGGACTCAGGTGGGGGGGCCGGGTCGCTGCTCAAGCCGTTCGAATATTCGGGCACGTTTGCCACGGTTGTGGAGGGCCTTGAGATTCAGCCCGGCTGGAACACAGTGCAACTTCTTGCGCAAAATAGCGCGGGCTACACGGGCTTCTCGGAGCGCGCGTTCGAGTTGCGGCCGAATCCGCCGCCCGATGTTGATCTCGATTTGCGCATCGAGTTCTATACGGACGACCTCATTCTGGTCACGCTTCAGATCGATGGGCAGGACGCGTTTCCAAAGGACTTCTTCTACAAGACGGGCGAGGGCAAGTACACGCATCCGAACTTCGGCTCGACCGTTGTGGTTCCCGCGGACGTCAATCCAGCCACGGCCGATTCCTTCCTCGCTGAGATCACCCACGAGCCGGACGACTTGAGCAGCGTGTACATCTCGGTGACGAAGCCGGATCCGTTTGTGGATACGTTTGAAGGAGCCACGCTGCTCGAAGAAGCCCACCGGGTTGACTGGACGGGCTACGTGTTCGATCTGGAGTCGATCACGTCGGTCGCAAGTTCGAGCGGCGGGGCGTTCGAGCCGTTCCTGATCGAGGTGCTCGGCCCCGAGGAACTGCTCGCATCAGTTCAGGATCTGACGCTGACCTCCGAGTTCACGAACGCGGAGGGGAATGACATCTCACACAACCGGACATACGCCCTCGCTGAGTTCGCGGAGGCAGAAGGCCGTAAGTTCCTGTCGCTTGAAGGCAATGAGTTCCCGGAAGTCATGCTGGCGCTGCCGAGCATGACGGTGGAGGAGTTGCTGGGTGGTCCTGTTGGTGAATGGCGCGAAGGCGCATGGGAGTTCACGCAGGGCTTCGGCGCGGGCTTCGTCGATACAGGCGTTGATCTCGTCGATTCGATCGGCGCGGTCGGCAAGTTGGGCTGGCATGCAATCAAGAACTACAACACGATCTCCGTCGTGTGGCGAATCGCACACGGGGAAGGGTATCTTCTTGAGGAGGATCAACAGAAGATCAGCATCGCGTGGAACGGCCTCACCGTCATTGCGACGGCGGCATGGAACCTCCACCAAGGGCAGCAGGATTACGCCTACGCGCTTCTGACAGGCGATGACGAGACGATCAACGAACTCGGCGACCAGTACCGGGTCGTGATGGAGATCGCCGTCGAACTCATGGAGGCGGTGAACGACGCGATCGCCGACATGGACGACTATGAGGTCGGGCGCGTCACCGGGCGGATCACGGGCGAAGTCGCCCTTGAAGTGGGCTTGGTCGTCTTTACTGGCGGCGCAGGAAACGCGGCCAAGAAGGCGGCGACGATGGCGAAGGTCATCGACAAACTCGATGACCTTCCGACGGGCATCATCCCGCAAGCCGTCAAAAACAAGTTTGATGAGTTGCTGCAGGCGGCGAGCCAGATTGGGAACGCGCCTGAAGGAGAGAAGGCCGCGTCGGTGATCGCGAGAATCCGGAAGGATTTTCCGGATTTGGAGCATTGGGACACGTTCGTTGTGATGCTCGAGAAGACGAACTCGACGACCGTTCGCCGTACGTTCGACAAGGACATGGGCGACATTGTTGACGCGCTGATGGAGGCGATGTATAAAGATGCAGTCGGCCCCGGTGGCGTCGTGGACCTGACGAAGGTGAAGTCGGTCCAGCACATCAAGGAGTTCAAGGAGACGCCGCTGGGCCATCGACTCTGGTACCTCGATCGAGACAACCACCACACTGTTCCGAAACAATGGGCGAAGCAACTCTACATAAACATGCACGGCGAGCAAGCCGTTCCGCCAGGCGGATGGGATGCATGGCTTGATGATATGCCCGGCTTCCTGATGCATCGGAGCGAGCATGTCGGCCCCGGGACGAGCAGTTTTCATAAGATTCTTACAGAGATCGTGGCAAATGATCCTCCGACAAACAATGCTGAAATCTTGCAGAGGCTTAATCAGGCCTATGGGCAATGGAATCCAGGGGATCCTGAATTGGGGTCGGACGTCTGGAAAGTTGCCAAAACGTGGCTTGAAGGGCAGGGCATCCAATGAAGACGCTCGCATTGATCAACGGACTTTTCGTCCAAGGCAAACGGAGCGGTGGCATTCCACGCGAATTGTTTGAACGATTGATCGCAATATATCCCGAAGGACGATTTGGAGATCAGCGACCGTGCTTTAAAGCATCTCTCGAGTTTGATGATCCAAGAACAAGGGCGATTCTCGAACTTCTCGAAGGAAACGGAATGCGTCCGTGGCCAAAACGTGGTGAAAAGTCGGACACCGAGTACACCTTCAGTCTGCGACGTGCGTATGACGATGTGGACTTCAAGACATTTGATTATCTCGAGCTGGACCCCCTTTACAATGAATCAGTTGTTCCTGGCGAACCCCGCGTTGCCGGGCGCATAGTTACTGAACTACAAGAGCCGGGCAAGGCAGATATCTGCAAGCTCGGATCTAGCGGATGCGTGTTTGTTGCCGTGCAGCGCGCCCGCGACGTCCTCGAAGCCGCGAATCTCAGCGGCCTCAAGTTCCTTCCCGTCGAGAAGTCATACGACTCCGTCGATTACGACCTCTACGACGAAGAGGACACGTGGTGGGAACTTGAAAGCGATCTTGAACTTCCGCCACTTGCTCCATCAATGACGCTTGAGACGCGCGATGGCAAACCCTTCCGCGGCGACTTCACCGAGGGCTGCATTCGCCGCGAAGGGTTCTACACCCACCCTGAGCTGCACTACCGCCGCGCCGATCTTGAACGAATCGGCCCATTCGACGCAGCGCGAACGTTCGAGCATTTCCACCC